>JADGGM010000112.1 GCA_019689955.1 Gemmatimonadaceae bacterium | reverse complement strand
GCCCAGCGTAGCCCACCCATCCAGTAGCTCGACACGGCGCCCTCCGTCGCTCCCCCGCCGCGCGCGAACGCGGCGAGGCGCTTCTGGATGGCCGCGCAGTCAGCGCGCGACAGGATGCGCGCGCTGTCCTGGAGACGGACCAGCCGATCGCCGCGACCGCGCATCGATGCGGCGCTCATGCTCTCCTCGACGGATCGATGATCGTGAGCTGCTCGAGCAGCGCGGGCGGCGCCGTCACGCTCGCGTAGCTCATCTGCGGCGGCTCGCCCTTGACGCTCGCGAGGCCGAACCGCCGCGCCGCGGCGGCCCCGCCCACCGCGCGCACTCGCTTCCACAGGTCGGGGGAGCGGAAGAGCATCCCCGCGGTCGCGAAGAGCGCGACGCGCTTCCCGTTCTTCACCTGGTAGATGCGCCCGAGCCCATATCCGCTCGACCGCTGGAAATCCATATCGAATTGCGCTCTCTTCACCGCCACCCCCGTGGAGAGCCGCGCGACGAGCGCGTCGAAGTCGAGCGATTCCGCGCCCGGCGCGAGCGCGAGGTTGGGGACGCGCGACAGCGGCGCGTCCGACGCGTTCGGCGCGTGCGCGCAGCCGTGCGAAGGGAGCGGCTTGGCCGACGCGCCGTAGTAGCGCGCGAGCTGCGCGGTGCTGTCGCGCGTGGTCTGAAAGTCGGCGAGCGTGCCGTCCTTCACGAGCGTGAACGCATCGGGGGCGACGCCATCGTCATCCCACTGCACCGTCGCGGCACCGCCTGGCTCCGAGCGGTTCGCGGTGATGGTCACCACCGGCGCGGCCGCCTGGTAGCTCCCGAGCATCGCCAGCGGATCGTTCAGGTAGCTCGTCCCCCCCGCGTTCGCCTCGTAGCCCAGTGCGCGGTCGAGCTCCGTCGCCGCGCCGAGCGTCTCGTGCAGGAGCGCCGCCATGGAGCCGGCCGAGAAGACCGCGTCGTAGCGCCCGATCTCCACCGGGCGGACCGGGAGCTGCGCGTCGAACCGGAAGTCGTCCATCGCTTCCCGGATGCGGTCGTGGAGACGCTGCCCGCGATAGAGCTCCCACCCCAGTCCCGCGGGGCTCAGGCAGTCGAGCTGCGTCGTGTCCTCGACGCCGTTCCACCGGAGCGCGAAGGCGAACATCCCCATGCTCAGGTAGGTCCGCTGCGTGAGATAGCTCCCGGCCGTGGACGCGAACGCCTTCTCCTGCTTGGTGAACACGGCCCGGTTCGCCCGGACCACCGCGCCGGGGGTCCGCGACACGAAGACCTGGAGACTCGTCAGGTAGTCGATCACCTCGAAGGGCGTGATCTCGAAGGGATCGATCTCCACCGGCATCACCCAGTGCCCCTTGGGGACCGCGATCACCGGCGCGAGCTCTACCGGGCGCCGCGTGCGCAGCGCGTTCGCCTTCGCCTGTAGGACCGCCTCGCGCCCCAGGCGCGCCATCTCGTCCGGGCTCCACACCGGCCCGCTCGCGAACCCCCAGCGACCATCCACCCACGCGCGCGCGCCCGCCGTGACGACCTCGCTGTCCCCGACGCCGTCGACGGAGATGGTTCGCGTCCAGTCGTGTGTGAGGCGCACGTCGGCGTACGCCGCGCCGGCCCCCTTCGCCGCCTCGAGCGCCCGCGCGGCCAGCCCCTCCAGCCGCGGATCCTCGATCGGCGGCACCGGCTCCGCTCGCCCCGCCCCCAGCTGCGCCAGGAGCGGGCGCGGCGCGCTCGCCGCCGCGGCCAGCGTCGCCGCCGAGGCCCCCACCTTCAAGAAGTCACGTCGCGTGATCGACATTCAGCATCCAGAATCGGGTACGAAATGGGAAGGTCGCCTGGTATCCAACACACAGCCGGCGTGTGGCCCGGTGCGCCCCGGCTCAGGAGCTCGGCAGGCTGTCGGTCACGATGATCTGCCCCGTGGCGCCGGTGAGCGGGCTGTGGTACGTGTACGTCCCCGGCGTCGGGAAGCTCCGCGAGCGGCAGTTGCCGGACGTGAGGTGCGGGGCCGTGAGGTCTTGCGGCTCGCCGAAGGGGGCGATGTTCCCTGCCCCGCCCGGGTCCGCGGCGCCGGCGTTCGCGCAACTCACGAGGCTCCCGTGCGCCGCCACGTGCGTCGAGTCATCGAACACGATGTCCACCGGCTGGCCGCTCACGTTCGCCCACACCACCGTTCCACCGGGGATGATCGTGATGTCCGGCGAGTCGAAGACGATCCGCGTCTCCCCGCCGAGCCCGGCCGCGACCGACTTGATCTTCACGACACCGAACGCCGGCATCGTGATGTCCACGTAGACCGACGCGGTGACCGGTGCGCCGAAGATCGCGCCGTGGAACGTCAGCATCGTGCGGCCCATGGTGCGCGGGAGCAGGTAGAACAGCGGCATCCCGCCTACCACCAACGCCGGCTGGGGATTCGACGGCGTGGCCCACCCCAGGAGATCGACGATAGGGTTCCCGTACTCGTCCATCGGGAACCAATAGAGGACGTTGAAGGGCGAGTACTGCGCCGATCCGTCGCCCCTGATCTGCAACGAGCTGCCGTCTCCCGTGACCGGCCAGCGCACCGTGTCGCCGACGACACCGGCCCCCATGAGGAGGGTCGTCGTGAGGACGGGCGGGGTGTCCGAGTCGACGACGTTGATGTAGACGGACGTCTCGTGACGCGTGTTCCCGGCCGCGAGCTCCGCCTTGATCTCGACCCCTTCGCCGTTCGTGGCCGCGTGCGCGCGCACGAGGCCGTCGGCGCTCACCTCCACGCGCGCGGGGTCCACGGAGTGGAACGTCACGGGGCCGAGCCCCTGGATCACGTTCCCGTGCTTGTCGCGCGGCGTCACCACCAGGCGGAAGGTGTCGTAGGGCGCCACGGTGGAGAGGACCGCGCCGCCGACGTCGGCGGCGAGCGTCCAGTAGAGGGTGTCCGCCGCCGCGTTGGCGGGAGGGCGGAACGGCTCCGCGCCGTCGCTGCAGCCGAGCACCAGAAGCGCGGCGCAGGTGAGGCCGCCGGCGCGCCGCACAGCCGAAAGGAAGGACATGCTCGATCGCCTCGTCGTCAGGACACGCGTCGTGAGAGTGGTGAGCGTCGGGACTCGCCGTGCAGCCATGATCAGGCGCCCCGGCTCTGGCAGCCGGTGAACAGCGGATTGTTGGTGCGCTCGGACTCGGGGATCGGCGCCGTGATGTCGGTGCCGTACGACGTGCCGAGGTTGTAGGGACCGATGGGGTACACCTGCGACGCGTTCCGGCCGTACTGGCGGATGAGCCGTCGCAGGTCCCCTTGCCGGTGCCCGGTGAGGAAGAGCCAGAAGGCGCGCTCGCGGAAGACGAGGTCCACACGCGCGTTCGGCGTGCCGGGATCCGCGAGCGGGGCGAGCCCCGCGACGCCGCCGGTGCCCGCATGCCAGAGCGTGTCGGTCACCGCCGGGTTGGTGTCGCTCGGCTGCGTGTCGAACGTCCCGTCGGTGCGCAGCGCGTTGAGCGTGGCGAGCCAGTCGCCCCCGGCGGCGCCATTGAGCTCCGCTTCCGCCTCGATGAGCCGCGCTTCGATTCCATCGGCGAGCACGATGGGGCTCAGGCCATCGCTCGCGTACTTGGCCGATTGGTAGATCGTCGCGCCGTTGTCGTTCGTGCCGCCGGGCGTCGAGAGCGTGCGCGGATCGTTACTCGAGCGATACGGGAGCCCGTTCACCCCCTCCTGGTCCGACATCGAGTACTCCCAGGAAAACGGCAAGAGACGATACCCGAAGTTGACCCCCTGTGTCTCCCCCGGGCTCGCGATGGCGTACGTCACGGCGTACTGAAAGGTGGTCGGCACGTCGGCCACGGCCGCGGCGGCGCCGGCGTAGTCGCCCAGGGCGAGCAACGCACGCGCGCGGCCGACGCGCGCGAGGTTCAGGATCCGCGCGCTGTCCCCCGCGAGCGTGAGCGCGGTGTCGAACAGCGCCTGCGCGTGCGTCAGCACTTCCGCGGTCGACGATCCTGGCGCGAGGGTGTAGTCGCCGTCGTAGTCGAGGGTGCTGAGGGGGATGCCGGAGCAGTACAGCTCGGCCAGCATCGTCTCGGCGTATCCCATCACCGCGTAGAGGTGACCGCGCAGCGCAGGCGACGTCTCGGGCGCGAAGTCGCGGAGGAGCCCCACTGCCTGGTATCCCTGGCCGCGAACCTTCTGCAGGTACGAGTACAGCGTGACGTCCGGGCCGCTCGTCGCCGGGTCGGGGAAGTCGCGCACGTCCGGCCCCGGCGTCGCGGCGTACGCCAGGCCGAGCTGGTTGCGATCGCGCAGCTCGTCGGTGAGCAATCCGGACACGGGGACGTAGCCGCTGAACCGGTCGCCGACCGCGATGCGGAAGCGCACGAGCGTCCCGTGGTACGCCGCGAGCGCCCCTTCCGGCGTCTTGGTGGCCGCGGGGTCGCTCAGGTCCGAGGGGAAGGGCGCGCTCCCCACGATGTCGCGCGGCGAGCAGGCCGCGAGAAGCAGGACCAGCACGATGGCTCGCATTGTGTTTCGCTCCATGGCTCGGCCTCAGTAGCTCGCGCTCACGCGCACTTGCCACGTGCGCGGCTGCGGGATCACGCCGTTGTCGACCACCCGGCCCCCCGTCGCGGCCCCGTTCACGCCGGGGTCCTTCCCGAGATAGTTGGTGTGCAGCCCCAGGTTGGTGCCTTGCAGCGCCACCGTGAGCGACCGCGCGCCCGCGCGCTGCGCGATGTGCGTCGGGACGTTGTACGCGACCGAGAGGCTGTTGAAGCGCAGCACGTTCACCGTCTGCATCGCCAGGAAATCGTTGCTCAAGGTGGACACCACGGCGGCCTGCTGGTCGAGCGGCGTGGTCGGGTCGTTGTACGCGCGCAGGGTCTGCCGCATGGACGCCCACGGCGCGCGCTGGGTGAGGCCGTCCTCGTACTGGAAGCCCGCGCTCACGCTGAGCGCGCCGCGGAAGAGCGAGAGCGTGGTGCTCAGCATGGCCGTGTAGTCGGGCTCCTGGCGCCCCACGTACACCGCGGTGTCGCCGTAGAGGATCTCGCTCGGATCGATGATGTGGTTGCCGTCGGCGTCCGTGTAGCCGAGGACGGGCTTCGCCCACCGCCCGTTCAGCGGGTACCCCGCGGCCACGCGGCCGTCGGGCCCCTCGAACGGCTGCACGCCGGGGCCGAGCCGCACGACCACGTTCTGGTTGTGGCTCACGTTGAGCTGCGTGCTCCACGACAGGAGATCGGTGCGCAGGAGCTGCGCGCCGAGCGTCACCTCGTAGCCGGTGTTCCGGACCACCCCGATGTTCTGGAGCACGAAGACGTTGTCGCCGTACACCGAGGGGGGGAGCGGCACGTTCATGAGCGCGTCGTAGCGCATCTTGCGGTAGCCGGTGAACCCGACGGAGAGCCGGTCGCCCAGCATGTCGGCGTCGAAGCCCCCCTCGACCTCCGTCGAGCGCTCCGGCCTGATCCGCGTGTTGCCGATGGTCGAGATCTCCACGCCGTTCCCCCAGGTGCCGTCGGCCCACGACTGCGTGGGGGACGAGTACAGCCGCAAGCGGTCCCTGGGCCCGGGCTGCACCCCCGCCTGCCCGTAGGCGACGCGGAGGCGGAGGAGGTCGAAGGCGCGCTTGAACGGGAAGAACGGCTCGTCGGAGACGAGGTACGACAGGCTGACCTTGGGGAAGGTGACGAAGCTCGCGCGCGAGCCGTAGGTGTTCCCGCCGTCCATGCGTAGCCCGGTGGAGAGCCAGAAGCGTTTGTGCGAGAGCGAGGGCTCGATGTACACGCCGAGCGCCGACTGGTCCTGCCGCGACTCGGTCGGCTGCTGGAGGCGAATTCCTCCCGCGATCGACGTCGCGCCGGGCTGGAGCCCGACGGCGCTCATGGAGACGTCGGCGGTCCGCTGGCGCACGTAGTTGGCGCCGACCGCGGTCTGGAGGCGGAAGCCCCACGGGAGAGGAGCGCTGGCCGCGGCGCGGACGTTGACCGTGTTCACGAACGAGGTCCCGCGCCCGAGCGCGGCCGCGCCGGCGGTGTCGGTCGCCGCGGTGGCGGCGAGGCGCGGAAGGAGCATCGCATCCTCGCGCTGGATGATGTCGATCCCGACATCGGTGGTCGCCGTCAGCCACGGGCGCACGCGCCAGTTGAGGCTCGCGTTGTTGGTGAACTGCGTCGCGTCGGCAGTGATGCGACGCTGGTACTCCGAGAGGAGCTCCGTGACGGGGGAGAGGTTGGTGAGCGTGGGGCGATAGTAGACGCCGGTGGCGGGGTCGATGTACGTCCCCATCAGGTCGCGGAGGCGGTTCTCGAGGTTAGAGCGCTGCTGCGAGGTGCGCGAGAGGCGCGCGGAGATCCCGACGTCGGCGCGCGTGCCGAGCTTCGCCGTGAGGCGGCTGTTCGCCCCCCACTGCCTGAGCCGCTGCGGGCGGCGCATCCAGTCGGGGGGATTCACGCCGCCGTGCAGCGCGCGGTAGCGGTCGACCTCGATGTCGGGGAGACGCACGACGCCGAGCGCGTCCTCGAAGTTGCCGTTGATGCTGTACTGGAGCGCGTCGACCCCGCCTGAGACGCCAAGCGCGAACGCGGTGCGCTCGCCGTGGGCCAGGATCGTGAGCGCGGGGTCGTTCAGCGTCTGGAAGTGCGAGACGCTGTCGCCCACACAGGTGAGGTCCGGGAGCGGGCAGATGATAGGCGCGCGGTCCCACGTCTTGTGCCCCCACCGGAGATACGAGTCGGGGTAGGAGCCGGGGATGTACGTGGTCCCGCGCGCTGCGCTCGCGGCCCAGCGCGGGGGGCCCGCCTGCCCTTTCTTCGTCGTGATGACGATCACGCCGTTTGCCGCGTCGGCCCCATAGAGCGTTGCGGCCGACGGGCCCTTCATCACCTCGATGGTCGCGATGCTGTGCGGGTCGAGATAGTCGAGCGGTGACGGGGTGGCCACGCCGTACTTCGTGAAGTCGGCCGGGTCGTCGGGGTTCCAGGCGAGGTTCGCGCTCCGCTTGTCCGACTGTGCGGCGTAGACGCGGATGCCGTCGACGACGACGATGGGGTCGTTGCTCAGATACGCGCTCGACGTGCCGCGCAGCCGGAGGCGCGCCGGGTCGCCGGGGGCGCCCGACGTCCGCTGCACCACGAGCCCGGGGACGCGTCCTTCGAGGAGGTCGGTCACGCTGGTGACGGGCTCGGTGCGGGCAATGGAGTCGGCGTCGATGCGGACGATGTCGTTCCCCAGCTCGAGCCGCCGGCGTTCCCCCGTGGCGGTCGTCACGACTTCCTGCAAGCGGCTCATCCCGAGGCGAAGTGTGAAGTCGGCGCGCACGCGCGCTCCGTCCACGACGGCGACCTCACGCTCGGCGACCATGTAGCCGAGCATCCGCACCGTGATCACCTGCACGCCCACGGGGACGCGCGGGAGGAGATACATCCCGGCCTCGTTCGTGGTCGTGGTGAGCGGCGTCCCGTTGACGTTCACGACGACGTGCTCGAGCGGTTGGGACGTCGTGGTGTCGACGACGCGTCCGTAGATGGCGCCGAACGTGGTGTCGCGCTCCGTGCTCGACGTCCCGCTCCCCTTGGCGGCCTTGCGCAGCGCGACGCGGTTCCCGGCGACGAGGCCGACCTCGACGCCGGTCCCGCGCAGCACGTCGGACAGCGCTTGCCGCACGGGGACGTTGGTGAGCCGTACCGACACGACGTGCTCGAGCGGGACGACGCGGTTCGTGTACACGAGGTTGAGCTTGGCCCGCGCGGCGATCTCGCGCAGCGCGGCGCTGAGCGGGACGTTCGTCAGCTCGAGCGAGATGATGCGATCGAGCGGCGGGCGCGCGGTGTCCTGCGTCGCGCGGGGGTGCGCCGCGGCGTCGCTCGTGTTCGCGCCGGGGGCGGAGGGCGGCGCGCTGTTCGCCGCCTGCGCCAGGGCCGGGGCCGATGCGGCGAGGCAGATCACGACGGCACACCACGGAACGGCGGTCGATCGCACGAGGGTGGGT
>JADGGM010000111.1 GCA_019689955.1 Gemmatimonadaceae bacterium | reverse complement strand
TTTTAAGAGACTGGTACGGAGATCATCCGCGGCCACGTCCGGACCAAGGACGGGCGTCCCGTCGAAGGGGCCTCCGTCACCGTCACCGGCCTCCAGACGCTCAACAGCCGCCCGACCCATACCAACGACCAGGGGCTGTACACGGTCCTCTTCGGCGACGGTGAGGGGCAGTACGTCATCACCGTCCGCCAGCTCGGCTACGCGCCGGTAAAGCTGCGGGTGATCCGCACCGGCGAGTCGAACGTGCTCGTGGCCGACGTCACGCTCGACAAGGCGCCGGTGCAGCTCGACTCGGTGACGGTGGTGGGGCGCGGTGGGGCGCTGGCCGGGACGGATGGCCGCTCGATCGGCGGCGACGAGCGCGATGTGACCGGCGGAGCGCTCTTCTCGCTCGACCCCTCGGACCTGAGCGCGCTCGCCGCGGCCGTCCCCGGCGTGACGTACATCCCCGGCGTGAACGGGGGACCGGGCTCCTACTCGGTGCTCGGCGCGCGGCCGGACCAGAACAACGTGCTGCTCGACGGCTCGACGTTCGGCGGGTCCGCGCTCCCCCCCGACGCCATCGCCAGCGCGTCGATCGCGACCACGACGTTCGACCCGGCGCGCGGACAGTTCAGCGGGGGGCAGCTCTCGATCCGCACGCGCCGGGGGACGGACCTCTTCGACGCCACCTTCCGCGGTGCGCTCGCCGACCCACACCTGGCGTGGGCCGACCCCGCCTCCCCCACCCCGATCGCGCGCAACCTGAACTGGAGCGGCACGGTGAGCGGGCCGATCAAGCGCGGGGTCGCGCACTTCATGGCGGGATACTCGAACAACGTGAGCACGAGCGACCTGCAGTCGCTCCTCTCGCTCAACCACACGCTGCTCACGCAGTACGGGCTCTCGCGCGACACGATCGACGCGCTCGCGAGCACGCTCGGCGCGCTCGGCGTGCCGACGACCACGGGAGAGATCCCGAGCGACAACACGCGGCTCAACCGCTCGGCGATCGTGCGCCTCGACGCGACCCCCACGGCCACGACGTCGCTCACGCTCACCGGGACGTGGGGGCGCTCGAGCCAGCTCGGCGGCGGGATCTCCGCGCTCGGCTTCCCGTCGCAGGGGAACCAGAACGAGTCGACCAACATGGGGCTGCAGCTCTCCGCGTCCGGATACGTGGCCGGGCTGGTGGACGAGCTCAAGACCAGCATCCAGTCGTCGTCGTCGCACGCGGACCCGTTCCTCACCCTCCCCAAGGGGTCGGTGCGCGTGGGCGCGCAGTACGCCGACGGGAACAGCGGGATCACCTCGCTCAACTTCGGCGGCGGCACCGGCGGGCTCTCGCGCAACGAATCGCGCTCGTGGGAGACGAGCAACGAGCTGTCGTGGATGACCGAGGACAGCCGGACGCGCATCAAGTTCGGGCAGTCGCTCACGTACCACTGGACCACGTCGCGCAACGTGAGCGACCCGTTCGGCGTGTTCACCTACCAGTCGCTCGAGGACCTCGCGGCGAACCGCCCAGCGTCGTACTCGCGCACGCTCTCCTCCTTCGAGCGCAGCACCAAGTCGACCAACGCCGCGCTCTGGCTCGGCGGCGAGTGGCGCACGCCGTCGAGCGCGTTCCAGCTCCAGTACGGCTTCCGGCTCGACATGGCGCACTCGGGGACCGTGCCGGAGTACAACCCGGTCATCGACACACTGTTCGGCCGCCGCACCGACGAGGTGCCGAACGACCTCGGGCTGAGCCCGCGCATCGGCTTCTCGTGGACGCCGGGAGGCGCGGCGGCGCGCCCGACGCCGATGTCGTTCCTCCTCGCGCAGCGCGGCCAGTACCGCCCGCCGATCACGATCTCGGGCGGGATCGGGGCGTTCCGCGGTGTCATCCAGCCCGGACGTATCGCGTCGCTCGTGGATGCGACGGGGCTCCCGAACACGGTGCGGCAGCTCACCTGCGTGGGCGACGCCACCCCGGTCCCCGATTGGTCGCACTACCTCGAGGACGGGAGCACGGTCCCCGACCAGTGCCTCGACGGCTCGGCGCCCGCGGAGTTCTCCACCGACAAGCCGAGCGTGACGATGTTCGACCCGTCGTACCACGCCCCGCTGAGCTGGCGCGCGAACGCGCAGGTGAGTGGGCTCAGCTTCAAAGGGTGGCCGATCAGCGTGAGCGGGACGTACTCGCTCGGCCTCAACGGGGAGAGCGGCGTGGACCTCAACCTCCGCCGCACGCCGGTCTTCACACTGGCCAACGAGGGAAACCGCCCCGTCTACGTCCCGCCGAGCGGGATCGTCCCCACCACCGGCGTGGTGGCGCCGGGCGCGTCGCGCATCACGGATCGTTTCGGGAGCGTGATGAGCTATCAGTCGGACCTGCGCTCGACGGCGTTCCAGATCACGCTCTCGGCGACGAAGCCGCAGCCGATCTTCGGCAAGCTCCCGCTCACCCTGAGCTACACGTACAACTACGCCCGCGCGCAGCAGCGCGGCTTCGATGGCTCCACTGCCGGCGACCCGTTCGTGCGCGAATGGGCGCCGGCGACGCAGCCCACGCACCAGTTCACGCTGAGCACGTCGTTCGGGATCAGGTGGATCTCGCTCTCCGTGCAGGCGCAGCTCACCTCGGGGATTCCCTACACCCCGATGGTGTCGGGGGACGTGAACGGCGACGGGCGCAACGATGACCGCGCGTTCGTGTTCGATCCGGCGACGGTGAGCGACACGGTGCTGGCGAGCGAGATGCGCTCGCTCCTGGCCACGGCCACGCCGCGCACGCGCGCGTGCCTGGAGGCGCAGCTCGGCCGGATCGCGGGGCGCAACAGCTGCCACACGGGGTGGAAGCTCCGCCCGAACATCAACTTCAACTTCAATCTCCCGGGGCAGAACCTCGGGATCGGCGGGCTCGGCGACCGCTTGCAGTTCCAGGTGACGACGGTGAACGCGATGGGCGCCATGCTCCGCGCGCTCGGCCTCGCCGACACACCGCTCGGCCAGATCGCCGGCGCGAACGACGTGCTCGACCCCACGCTGCTCTACGTCGACGGGTTCGATCCGGCGACGCAGCAGTTCCGCTACCGCGTGAACCAGCAGTTCGGCGAAGGGCGCCCGCGCCGCTACCGGTCGAGCCGCTTCTCCGGGCCGTTCCAGGTACAGCTCGGCGCGTCGCTCCACTTCGGCGGCCCGCCGCACGTGAGCATGGCGCGGCAGCTCGGGCTCGTGCACGCCGACAAGGACGCGGCGCCACTCACCCCGGCCCAGGTGAAGGAGCGGCTTCACGCGCTCACGAACAACCCCGTGACCTCGTTCGTGCAGATGAAGGACTCCCTCCTCCTCACCGAGGAGCAGGTGAAGACGATCGAGGGGATCAACGCTCGCTTCGAGGCGCAGAGCGATTCGCTCCTCGCCCCGATCGTCGACTACGTGACCAAGCGCGGGGACAAGATCAAGGACAAGGACCTGCAGAAGCGGCTGGGGAAGGTGATGCCGCACATGCAGAAGGCGATGCTCTCCGCCGTGCTCGAAGTGAGCAAGGTGCTCACGGACGAGCAGAAGAAGCGGCTCCCGCCGACGCAGCAGGTGATGCTGCAGATGGCGGAACTGCAGAAACACTGAGCGCCGGGCGTTTCGCGGCGCCGTACGCCGGCGGAAAAACAGAAGCCCCCGCGTGCACTCGTGTGAGGTGCACGCGGGGGCTTTCGTCGTGGAGCGATCGTCGTGTTACGGCTCGTTCTCGCCGCGCGCGCCGGCCTTGAAGGCGCGGATCCCCTTGCCCACGGAGCCGGCGAGCTCCGGGATGCGCTTGGCGCCGAAGAGGAGCATCGCGATGAAGAGGATGAGGAGAATCTCCCCGAACCCGAATTTTCCGAAGAACATGCGCCCTCCCGGCACGTGAGCCGGCACGCGGAATCGTGGCCTTCCTAGATGGACGAAACGCCCCCGCGTGAACGAGGGCGCTCGTCGGACAACACTCGGAGGAAGAATGACACTACCCCTACCACGAGCAACCGCCCGTCTCTCTCACGCTCCGTGCGGTGCTCGTTATATATGACAATCGAAAGCGGCCGAACCCCTACACGATCGCGAATCATTTCACGCCGCGCAGACGGCGCGAGGCCCACTCGATGATGAGGGCGATGCAGAGCATCGCAAACATCCAGCGCGCGATCGCGTTCGGGTCGCGCGGCACCTGCCCGTCATCCGGCGTCGAGGGGCCGAGGCGTTCGATGAGCGAGGCGAGCGGCGCGACATCCGTTGGCGGCGTGGGGATCACCGTGCGCCCCGCGTACGCGACGTTGGCGACGAGGGAGGCGAGCCACGCGCGATGCTGCTCGGGCGCGTCGTCACCGGCGCCGGCCATGCGCCACCGCCAGGAGTTCGTGTAGCCGGTCTCGATCACACGCCCCGACCCCACGCGGCGCGCGGCGAGCGCCACGTCGTTGCCGCGGCGCTCGAGCACGACGGCGTCGGGGGCGAGCTGCGTGATGGGGGTCAGCTCGAGCGCGGCGCGCGGCGCGGTGTCGCTCGGCGCAGCGCCTTCGTCCTCCTGCAGCATCCCCGCGGTCCCCGGCGCGATCGCGGCGAGCGAACGCGCTTTCGTGGCCGGGCTCCAGAGCACGAGCCCGCCCCCGCTGCGCACGTACTGCGCGATCCGCTCGCCGTAGCGCCCCGCGCTCGAGTCGATCGCGAGCACGGCGGAGTAGCGGGCGGTGTCGATCGCGCCGATCTCCCCTTGCTGCACGTCTCCCTTGGGGGAGAGCGCGATGTGCGCATCGACCTTCCAGCCGCGCTCCTCGAGCGCGGCCACCGTGAACTTCGTCTCCCAGTTCGCGGGGCCCAGTACGAGGAGCTTCTTGAGCGAGAGCGAGTCGTGGACGGCGCCGCGTGCGACCACGGGGCCCACCACCGCGTCCGTCGTGCGGCGCGGCTTGGGGAGGTACGCGCGCACGCCGATCGCCGTGGCGCGGGCGCTGTCGAGCGGGCCGACGGTGTCGCGCAGCACGACCATCGTCCCCGCGGGCGCGGCGACGCTCACCTCGGCCCCGCGCGCGGGGTCCGCGCGCGGCTCCACCGCGATCGCCGAGGGGAGGAGCGTCGGCCCGCTCCACGCCACGGCCGTCGACGCGCTGGGGAGCGCCGCGAGCCAGTCGCGCTCGAGCCCCGCCGGCGGGTGGTCGAGCACCACGTGCACGCGGTCGGGGGCCACCACCGTGCTCCACCGCGCGAGCGCGCTCCGGAGCTCCGACGACGTCGCGCGCTCCTCCGCGCCGTGGCGCTGCGCGCGGATCGTCCGCGCGAGATAGGCTGCGAGCAGCACGAGCACCGCGCCGCGCAGCAGCCACTCGAGGCTGCTGCGGGCCGCGCTACCGGGTGAGCGCATACACGATCAGGTTGACGGCGAACTTCGTGGGATCCTGCTGCATGAACTTCTTGGTCTCCGCGTGGAAGTTCCACTCGGAGCTGTAATCCTTGCTGCTGTAGAGGAGCCCGATGCGGCCGTTCACGAGCACCGCGTCGAGGTACCGGTGGAGCAGGTCGTCGCCGTAGCCGTTCAGCTCGTGGTGCGTGTTCGGCGGCCCATCCTCGAAGACGAAGAAGCAGCGATACAGCTCGTGGTCCTTCGGCAACCGCGTCATCTTCCCGAAGAGCCGCTCGATCTCCTCGTTGACGGTCTTGTGGAAGACGCCGGTGATGTCGTGGTTGTGGTCGTCGATCATGAGGAAGCCGCCGCGCTCCACGTAGCGCTTCACGTTCCGCCGCTCGGCGTCGGTGAAGCGCACGGGGAGGTGGCCGGTCATCCACACGAACGGATAGTTGAACAGCTCGTCGGAGGAGAGCTTCACGTTCACGCCGACGGGCGCCACGTCGATGGTGGTGTACTTCGCCAGCGTGTCGATGACGTTCTCGGGGAGCGCGGGGGCGCTCTCCCAGTCCCCCGACGCGTACTCGGCGGTGGCGAAGACGAACTGGCTCATGGCATCACTCCTCCCCAGTCGGCCGAGCCGCCGAGGAAGCGTGGCTTGGGCTCGAGCGCGCGGCGCGCCTGGGCGAGCGCGTCGTCGGCGGGCATCCCCTTCTGGAGCGCAGTGATCGCCTCCCCCAGCGCCGCGGCGACGGCCGGCGCCTTCGTGAGCGCCGCCACGCGGATGTACGTCAGCGAATCGAGCGCCGCCTGCGGCGCGGTGTGTGCGAGCGCCGCGGCGACGTCGAGCCGCGCGGCGAGCGCCGCGTTCGCGTCATGCAGCGCATCGCGCGCGTTGCGCGGCGACGTCGACGCCTTCTCCGTGCCGGTGAGCCGCACGCGCTCGATGTTCACCGCCACGGGGGCCAGCAGCCCGCGCATGTGATACCGGTTCGCCAGGCGGATCTCGTCGAGGATCTTGAGGATCTTGATCATGTACGGCATCGCCGTGTCGGGCTCGGCGACGGCGAGGTGCTCGCGCGCGGTCCACATGAGGTCCGCCGCCTCGCGGAGCTTCTTGCTCGTCTCCGTCTCGAACGACCCGCCCACGCCGTTGTCCTCGAGCAGCGCGACCACGGCGAGCGCGCGCTTGCGGATGTCCTCCTGCGCGTTGCTGTACCCCGACGACTTGTGGACGAAGTCCTCGCGCTTCAGCTTCCGCTTGGTGCGGATCAGCGTGTCGGTCTTCATGTTGAGCAGCCGCTGGCTGATCCACATGGAGTCGATCGGGAGCGGGGGCGCGGCGTTGATCGAGGTCGAGTCGATCGGCTCGGCCACGCGGAGGGTGCGCGTCTCGGAGACCCCCTTCCCCGGGCCGGTGACGTCGTTGTAGTCGAAGGCCACGGTGCGGATGTGGAGCACGCTCCCCGGCTTGAGTCCCAGCGTGTCGAAGTCGATCACCGCGCGGAGCGTGGCCGCGCGGGCGTTGCCGAGCTGCACGCGCGGGCCGGTCATCTGCTTGGTCTCGAAGCTCTCCTCGGAGCCCGAGGAGAGGAAATACTCCATGTACCCGTAGGCGAGCCCGATGTCGTCCGTCGCTTCGGCCTCGATGACGAGCTTCCCCTTGGGCACGGTCTGGTACGTGGTGTCGTGCAGCGGGAGCTTGAGGCGGACCGTGGGCGCGGAGTCGGTGCGCGGGTCGAGCACGACGAGGCGCTTGTACGCGCGGTCGTGCATCGCGAACACCGCGGGCTCCTTGGGCATGGTGAGGCGGAGGAACCACCCGCGCTCGCCGGCGGCGGCCTGGAGGGTGTCCTTCCCCACGTCGCCGGTGACGCCCTCGGCCGGCCCCTTCCCGGTGAAGGTGACGCGGCTCCCGATGAGCGCGGCGACGCTCGTGGGCTCGTCGATGGTCTCCGCGCGGAGCCGGGCGTAGGCCGGTGGCTCCACGCGCGCGGTGAGATCGGCGAGGCGGTTTGCCATGGGCGCCGGGGGCCCGCCGCCGGGGAGGAGCCCGGGGAGCCCGCGGACCGCGCCTTCGAGGAGGTCGCTCGGGCGCAGGATCGCGAGCACGCCGGCCGCGACCAGGGCGACGAGCACCGCTTGTCCGACGGTGCGGCGCCAGGCGCGCCCGACGAACGCTTCCACGTTCGCGCCCTCGGCGATGCGGTGCAGCTCGGCGTGCCGCTCGGCGGGCGCGATGCGCGGGTCGATCGCGGTGACGAGCGCGTACTGCAAGCTCGGCTCGTGCTCCTCGATCCAGAGCGCGACGCGCTCCACGGAGCGCGCGGCGCGGCCGCGCCAGAGGACGGCGCCGCCGGCGGCGAGCGCGGCGAGGATGACGAGCGGGATGATCGCCGCGCGCACGAGGGGCGGGAGCGGGGCGATGAGCGCGACGAGCGCGGCGAGGTCGATCACCGCCATCGCGGCGGCGGCGGCCCAGAAGAGTGCCGAGAGCACCACCGCACCGGCCAGCCGGCCGCGCGCGCGGCGAACGCGTTCGATCGGCGTCATGCGGCCTCCTCGCGGCCGGCGTCATCCACCGCCGCGCGCAGCCGCGGCGCGGCGCCGCGGCGGACGAGCAGCTCGCGCAGCGCGAGCG
>JADGGM010000110.1 GCA_019689955.1 Gemmatimonadaceae bacterium | reverse complement strand
CTGCGGCCGCTCGACTCCGGGCAAAGATGGAGGCCGGGCGGGAAATTCACAACCGGGCAGCGGCCTCTTCGGCGGGTGTGTAGAGGGGGAACCCGTTCGTCAGCTCGCGGACCTCGTGACGGATCTCCCGCGCGGTCGTCTCGTCCCCCACCTGGCGAAGCACGCGGTCGATCAGCTCCGCGATCCGGCGCATCTCCCCCTCCCGCATGCCACGCGTGGTCACCGCGGCGGTCCCCAGCCGAATCCCGCTCGTCACGAACGGGGACTGCGTCTCCCCGGGGACGGTGTTCTTGTTGACCGTGATCGCGGCCAACCCGAGCGCGGCTTCCGCCGCCTTCCCCGTGATCCCCCTGTTCCGCAAGTCCACGAGCATCAGGTGGTTGTCGGTCCCGCCGGAGACGATGGTGTACCCCCGCTCCATGAGCGCCTCGGCGAGCGCCTTGGCGTTCGCCACCACCTGCGCGGCGTACGTCTTGAACGAGGGCTGCAACGCCTCGTGTAACGCGACCGCCTTGGCCGCGATCACGTGCATGAGCGGCCCCCCCTGCACGCCGGGGAAGATCTGCTTGTTGATCGCCGCCGCGTGCTCCTGCTTGCAGAGGATGAGCCCTCCGCGCGGGCCCCGCAGCGTCTTGTGCGTGGTGGTCGTCACGGCGTCGGCGTGGGGGACGGGCGAGGGGTAGAGCCCCGCCGCCACGAGCCCCGCGACGTGCGCCATGTCCACCATCAGCTTCGCCTCCACCTCGCGCGCGATCTCGGCGAACGCGGCGAAGTCGAGCGTCCGCGAGTAGGCGCTGAAGCCGGCGATGATCATCTTGGGGCGGTGCGTGCGCGCCAGCTCGCGCACCTGGTCCATGTCCACCCGCCCCGTGTCCTCCCGCACGCCGTACGCCACCACGTTGAACAGCGCCCCCGAGAAGTTCACCGGGGAGCCGTGCGTGAGGTGCCCGCCGTGCGAGAGGCTCATCCCGAGCACCGTGTCCCCGGGGCGCAGGAAGGCGAAGTAGACGGCCATGTTCGCCTGCGCCCCGGAATGGGGCTGCACGTTGGCGTGCTCCGCCCCGAAGAGCTGCTTCGCGCGGTCGATCGCGAGCTGCTCCACCACGTCCACCACCTCGCACCCGCCGTAGTACCGCTTCCCCGGGTACCCCTCGGCGTACTTGTTCGTGAGCGGCGACCCCATGGCCTCCATGACCGCGGGGGACACGAAGTTCTCACTGGCGATGAGCTCCAGCCCCTCGCCCTGCCGCCGCACCTCGTCCTCGATCGCCCGCGCGATCTCCGGGTCCTCGCCACGCAGGGCGGCCCCGGGGGTCCGTGTCTCCCAATCGGTCCAGCGCATTCAGATGTCCTCCACAGGGATGGGCGCTCGACGGCTCAGCGGTTCGGCCACTGCGGCCAAGTCTTCACCAGGGAGGCGACGGCCTTCAACCGCCGTTCGGCCAGGCGGTCGGCTGCCTCGTAGGTGGGGACGCCGTCGGCCTTGGCGATCTCGAACACCCCGAGCGTGGTCGCGTAGATCTCGTCCGCTTTCCGCAGGGCCCGGGCCGAATCCCACCCGGCCAGCTCGCTGTAGACGTTGATCACCCCGCCCGCGTTCGCCACGTAGTCGGGGGCGTAGAGGATCCCCTTCTCCTCCAGCGCGTCGCCGTGGCGCTCCTCGAGGAGCTGGTTGTTCGCCGCGCCCGCGACGATCTCGACCTTGAGCTGCGGGATGGTCTTGTCGTTGATCACGGCGCCGAGGGCGCAGGGGGCGAAGATGTCGGCCTTCACGCCGTAGATCTCCCCGGGCTCCACGCCCCGCGCGCCGAAGTCGTTCACCACCTGCTTCACCCGCTCGGCGTCGATGTCGGTGACCACGAGCTTGGCGCCGGCCTCGTGGAGGTGCTTGGCGAGATGGTAGCCGACGTGCCCGCACCCCTGGATCGCGACCGTCTTCCCTTCGAGCGAATCGGAGCCCCAGCGGTACTTGGCCGAGGCCTGGATGGCGCGGAACACCCCGCGCGCGGTCACCGGGGACGGGTCCCCGGACTTCCCCGCGAGCCCGGCGACGTAGTCGGTCTCCATGTGCACGAAGTCCATGTCGCTCGGCGTGGTCCCGACGTCCTCCGCGGTGACGTAGCGCCCGCCGAGCCCCTCCACGAAGCGGCCGTGCGCGCGGAAGATCATCTCGCGGTTCGTGGTCTTGTTGTCGCCGATGATCACCGACTTCCCGCCGCCCAGGTTGAGCCCTGCGACGGCGTTCTTGTACGTCATCCCGCGCGCGAGACGGAGGACGTCGGTGATCGCCTCCTCATCGGTGGCGTAGTTCCAGAACCGCGTCCCGCCGAGCGCGGGCCCGAGCGTGGTGCTGTGGATCGCGATGAGGCCGCGATACCCGGCCGAGGGGTCGCTGCAGACGACGAGCTGCTCGTGCCCCATCTCGGCAATGCGGTCGAAGAAGCCCTGCGTCGCACTGGGACGCGGAATTTCGGCGATGGTCATGAGGAATGCGGGAAAGGGTTCACGACGCGTACAGCTCGCGGGCAATCACGATGCGCTGGATCTCCGAGGTCCCTTCATAGATCTCGGTGACTTTCGCGTCGCGGAAGAGACGTTCGACGGGATAATCCTTCACGTAGCCGTAGCCGCCGAAGATCTGGATGGCCTGGGTGGTCACCCACATGGCGGTCTCGCTGGCGAGGAGCTTGCTCATGCTGCTGAACTGCGTGATCGGCGCCCCGCGGTCCTTGGCGGCCGCGGCCGAGTAGAGCAGCGCGCGGGCCGCGGTGATGCGGGTGGCCATGTCGGCCAACTTGAACTGGATGGCCTCGAACTCCTTGATGGGTTTTCCGAATTGACGACGCTCGGCGGCGTACGCCACGGAGTGCTCCATGGCTGCGCGCGCGATCCCGAGCGCCTGCGCGGCGATCCCGAGCCGCCCGTTGTCGAGCGACTGGAGCGCGTAGATGAACCCCGATCCCTCCGCGCCGAGCAGGTTCTCGGCGGGAACGCGGAGGTTGTCGAAGGTGAGCTGCACCGTGGGGGAGGCGCGGAGGCCGAGCTTGTCCTCCTTCTTCCCCACGTGAAACCCCGGCAGGTCCGGGGTGATGATGAACGCGCTGATCCCCCGCGCACCGCGGCGCTCGTTGGGGGGGTCGGTGCGTGCCATCGCGATGATGACGTCCGCGGTGTTGCCGTTCGTCACCCACGCCTTGGTGCCGTTGAGCACCCAGCAGTCGCCGTCGCGCACGGCCTGGGTGCGGAGCGACGCCGCGTCGGAGCCCGCCTCGGGCTCGGAGAGCGCGAAGGCGCCAAGCCACTCCCCGCGCGCCATGGGGGCGAGGAAGCGCGCCTTCTGCTCCTCGCTCCCCCAGCGCAGGAGCATCTGCGTGGGGAGCGAGTTGTGCACGCTCATCGCCACGGCGATCGAGGCGTCGGCTGCGGCGATCTCCTCGAGCGCGACGACGTAGGTGCACGTGTCGAGCCCGAGCCCGCCGTACTGCTCGGGGATGAGCATCCCGAGGAACCCCAGCTCGCCCATGCGCGTGATGACGCTGCGCTCGAAGTGGGCGTCGCGGTCCCACGCGGCGGTGTAGGGTGCGATCTCCGCCTGCGCGAACTCGCGCGCCATGCGCTGGATCTCGCGCTGCTCGTCGGTGAGAGGAAGGAGGGCCCAGGACATGTCACGCTTTACGCATAGGTGTAGAAGCCGCGCCCGGTCTTGCGGCCGAGCCACCCGGCGGCGACGTACTTCTTGAGGAGCGGACAGGGGCGGTACTTGGGGTCGCCGAGCCCGGCGTGGAGCACCTCGAGGATCGACGCGCAGGTGTCGAGCCCGATGAGGTCGGCCAGCGCGAGCGGTCCCATGGGGTGGTTCATCCCGAGCTTCATCACCGTGTCGATCGCTTCGGCCGTCCCCACCCCCTCCATGAGGCAGTAGACCGCCTCGTTGATCATCGGCATGAGCACGCGGTTGGAGACGAAGCCGGGAAAGTCGTTCACCTCGACGGGCGTCTTCCCGAGCCGCGTGGCGAGGTCGACGACGGTGCGCGTGGTCTCGTCCGAGGTGGCGAGCCCGCGGATGATCTCCACGAGCTGCATCACGGGGACGGGGTTCATGAAGTGCATCCCGATCACCTGCGCCGGCCGCTTGGTCCGCGCGGCGATTTCGGTGATGGAGATGGAGCTGGTGTTGGAGGCGAGGATGGCGTTCGCGGGGGCGAGGCGGTCGAGGTCGGCGAAGATGCGGTACTTGACGTCCACGTTCTCGGTGGCCGCCTCGACGACGAGCGAGGCGTCGCGCACGGCGTCGATCGTCTCGGAGAGGGTGATGCGGCCGAGCGCGGCGTCGCGCGTGGCGGCATCGATGGTTCCTTTCTGGACCTGACGGGCGAGGTTCTTCTCGATCGTCGCGCGCCCCTTGGCGAGCGCGTCCTTGGAGACGTCGATCATCGTGACGGGGAAGCCCGCGGTGGCGAACACGTGCGCGATCCCGTTCCCCATCTGCCCTGCACCGACCACGGCGATCCGTTCAGTCATATCCCTTCGAGCTCAGGTTCAGCGCGGCGCGCGCCCTGGCGCCGGCGCCACGCGATGAGAATCCACAGTGCAGCGAGCATCCCGACCGCCGCGCCGGCGCCCCCTTCGGGGCCCCACGCGCCTCCGGTCGCCCAGTCGGGACCGTTGTCAAAGATGCGATAATCGGGCGCGCGCATGGGGAGCCCGCTCACCGCTGTATGTAGAAGCGCCGCCATGCTCCAGTTCCAGGCGAAGTGGGCCATCCAGGCGGCGTACAAGCTCTCGGTGAGGAGGAGCACTCCGCCGAGAAAGACTCCGGCGAGCATCACCAGGAGCACGGACTGCACGTCGGCGCCGGGGTTGGCCCAATGTAAGGCGCCGAACACGGCGCTGGTGAGGGCGAGCGCCCACCCACCGCCGAGGGATGCGCGAAGCACCGCGAACGGGTACCCGCGCACCAGCATCTCTTCCGTGAGCGACTGGGGGAGGAAGAAGACGGCCATCTCCCCCGCGTAGCGTACCCAGGTGCCGCTCCCCCCGCTCTCGGGTACGGCGCGCAGCCAGTGCACGCCGAGGAGGAGGAGCGAGGGGACGAGGATCCCGAGCCCGCCGGCTGCGAGCCCGATCCCGGCGCTCCGCCAGGTGAGCTGTGAGCGGCCGAGCCGGACCACCGACCAGGGCTCGCGATCCACCCAGCGGAGCATGATGAGGTGGGCGAGCCACACGCCGGCGAGGAGGGTCCCCCACCCGAGCGCGGGCGCCACGCCGGAGCCCGCAGCGAGGAGCGCGCCGGTGCGGGCGAGCAGGGCGAGCGCGCCCCACACGACGACCACGAGCGCGGCGTAGGCCGCCAGTCGCCAGAGGGTGCGCAGGGCGTCCTGCGCGCGTTGGAGGCGCGTGCGCACCCGTCAGAGGTGCGCGCGGTCGTTCCCGCCGGGGGACAGCGTGCCCGCGATCACCGCCTTCACGAGGTCCATCCCGAGGAACGGGAGGGTGCCGAGCACCACCGCGCGGCTGACGCTTCCGGTGAGCACGGCGAGCTGCGCCACACCGCCCACGTGGATGACTGCGATCCCGAGCGCGGCCGCCCCCATGCGCCGGAGCACCCTGGACCGGCGGTTGGTGAGCATCCCGGCCACGAACGCGGCCACGGGATACGCGAGGAGGTAGCCACCGGTGGGGCCGAGGAGTCGCATCACGCCGGCGGGTCCGACCGGCGCGAACACCGGCAGCCCCGCTGCCCCGGCCGCGAGATACAGGATCATGCTCGCCGCCCCACCCACGGGCCCGAGCCAGAGTCCTGCCAACACCACCGCGAGCGGCTGCAACGTCATCGGGACCGAAGTCCCCGGGATGGGGACCGCGATCTGCGAGGCCGCGGCGAGCGCCGCGGCGAAACCGACGCTTCCGACGACCGTGATGTACCGGTCGCGGACGATGGGGGTGGCACGTTCGTTCATCAGTTCACTCGCTCCACGCTGAGCGCGACGGCGTTCCCGCCGCCGAGGCAGAGGGTGGCCAGCCCGGTGTGCGCATTGCGGTCCTTCATGGCGTAGAGGAGCGTGGTGAGCACGCGCGCCCCGCTCGCCCCGATCGGGTGCCCGAGCGCGATCGCGCCGCCGTTCACGTTCACGCGATCCCAGTCCCAGCCGAGCGCCTTCCCGTCGGCGAGCGCCTGCGCGGCGAACGCCTCGTTGGCCTCGATGAGGTCGTAGTCCCGGATCGACGTCCCGGCGCGGCGCATGAGGTTCTCGACGGCGACGATCGGCGCGAAGAAGAGGTCGCGCGGCTCACCGCCCCCGGTCGCGTACCCGGTGATGCGCGCGAGGATCGTGAGCCCGTGCGCTCTGGCGTACTCCTCGGAGACCACCACGAGCGCCGACGCGCCATCGTTGAGCCCGGGCGCGTTCCCCGCGGTCACCGTGAGCTCCTCCGGCTTCATGTCCTTCGGCGCGTCCTTCGGGAACGCCGGACGGAGCTTCGCCAACTGCTCCAGCGAGGTGTCGCGGCGCGGCGACTCGTCGATGCACACCTGGACGGTTCCCTTCTTCCCGGCGACCTCCACGGGGACGATCTCGGCGGCAAAGCGCCCTTCGTCGATCGCGGCGATCGCCTTGCGGTGCGAGTGCAGCGCGAACTCGTCCTGCATCTGCCGCGTGATCCCGGCCTTCTTCGCGGTGTACTCGGCGTGCCCGCCCATGTGGACGTCGCAGAACGCGCACCAGAGCCCGTCCTTGATGAGACCGTCCACGAGCGTCTGGTCGCCGAACTTCACGCCGTTGCGCATCCCGTACACGTAGAACGGCGCGTTCGACATCGACTCCTGCCCGCCGGCGACCACCACCTGCTGGTCACCCGCGCGGATCGACTGCGCGGCGAGCATCACGGCCTTGAGCCCGGAGCCGCACACTTTGTTGATCGTCACCGCGGGGACGGTCCCGGGGATCCCGGCCTTGATCGCCGCCTGGCGCGCCGGCGCCTGCCCCACGCCGGCCTGCACCACGTTGCCCATGATCACTTCGTCGATGTCCTCCAGCGGGACCGACGAGCGCTCGAGCGCGGCACGGATCGCCGTCGCGCCAAGCTCCGGCGCGGTGACGGACGCCAGAGCGCCGAGGAACTTCCCGATCGGCGTACGGGCGGCGCCGACGATGACCGGGACACGCGATGTATCAGCCATGATTGAGCCCTGAAGTCTCGGGAAAGTGGAGCAACGCCGCTCCCGCTCACCGTCTCGGGAGCAACCCGAAAGCTATGCAGACCGCCGAACGTATACAACGCCACGCCCCCGGCGACCCCACGCGCGGGGCGCTCGCTGGTACGCGACGTGCCCCGCTCGTGCGCCCTCACACGAGCCGCCCACGGATGGCGGGCGGCGCCGCACCCGGAGCCTACTTAGTAGAGCAGGAGGGACCCGCCATGGCGCACCAGACGCTCCAGAACCTGTACGTCGACCAGCTCCGCGACCTGTACAACGCGGAGAACCAGATCCTCAAGGTGCTCCCGAAGATGGCCGAAAAGGCGTCGCACGCCGACCTCGCGGACGCGTTCCGCCAGCACGAGCAGCAGACGCGCGGCCACGTGGAGCGCCTCGAGCGGATCTTCAACATGCTCGGCGAGTCCCCGAAGGGCGAGCGATGCAAAGGGATGGAAGGAGTGCTCGACGAGGGCGCGGACGTCATGAAGAAGTTCGGCGACACGCCGGTCCTCGACGCCGCGATGATCACCGCGGCGCAACGGGTGGAGCACTACGAGATGGCGGGCTATGGCTGCGTCCGCACCTTCGCGAACGAGCTCGGCTTCGCCGACCAGGAGACGCTGCTCCAGCAAACGCTCGACGAGGAAGGGGCGACGGACCAGAAGCTCACGAAGCTCGCCGAGGAGGTCGTGAACCTGGACGCGGTGAAGGCCTGATCGCCGCGCTCGATGCTCGGCGCCGGGGGGCGCGGCGGGGGGGCCCCCCGCCCGCGCCCCCCCGGAGTGGGGCCCCG
>JADGGM010000109.1 GCA_019689955.1 Gemmatimonadaceae bacterium | reverse complement strand
GCCCACCCCAGCGCCGCAACGCCGGCCATGGCGGGCCCCACCGTGAAGCTCGCGAACCCCTTTCCCGGGAGCGGGATCCCGAACGTGCGCGTGGCCGCGGCGAGAAAGAAAATGAGCCCGGCGCCGAGCCAGGGAAACGGACGTATGAATTGGTGGAGGGCGAAACCGATCGGGACCGCGAGCGCTGCAAGGACGACCACCGTCTTGCGAACTGCGTCGTCGGTGAGCCAGGCGGGGCGGCGGAATGGCCTGGAGGCGGCGATCTCGGTCGCTGCCGTCACCGGACCGGGCCCGGCGTTCCCGGGCACCCGCGCCGGGGCAGCGGGGTATACGACGAGAAGATCATCAGCAGCATTCCGGCAAACTGAGACATGCACGTGGCTTGCGCGGGCGGCGCCTGCCGTGCATATGGTGTGACGCGCGGTGCGCGTGCCGCGTCACGATGACAGAAGGCGCATGAACGACCAGGCCCCTCGACGATCCCTGCAACTGCTCCGAGCTCGCTCGGCGAGCGACGGCCGATAGCGACGGCAACGATGCGTGTCGCCAGTGCTCACGATTCCATGGCAACGCCCGGCTCGGGATATCCCCGGCGCTGGGCGTTGCTGCTTTTTGGCGAGGTGCAATGTCCCGACAGAGCC
Organism: Gemmatimonadaceae bacterium; assembly: GCA_019689955.1. Classification (GTDB taxonomy): domain Bacteria; phylum Gemmatimonadota; class Gemmatimonadetes; order Gemmatimonadales; family Gemmatimonadaceae; genus JADGGM01. The sequence goes on along the minus strand of JADGGM010000109.1, from coordinate 7,376 downwards.
TTCACCGAATCGCACTCCCTCGTGCCCCACGGGGGCTCCACCGCAAGGCCTCACTCGCCCGCCCCTCCCATCGTGCCTTCCGGAGCGCCGAGAAACGCGCGCTGAAACGCGCGACGATGCGCGACTGCTGCCGCCGCTGCGTGTACTGCGGCGCGCTGCTCGAGCTCGAGATGGCCACCATCGATCACGTCTACCCGCTCGCGCGCGGAGGCGCCCACACGCCGGGGAACCTCGTGGTGGCGTGCGGGCCGTGTAATCGCATGAAAGGGGACATGCTCCCGCACGAGTTTTTCATCCGCCACCCCGCCGCCGGGCTGAACTTCCTCACGTACGCCCGCACCGCGCACCGCGCCCTCAAGCGCGGGGCCCGGCGCGCCGTGAGCCTCGCCCTCGCGGCATAGGACCGCTCCGAGCCGCATCACCTTGGTCCCGCCAACTATCACGCACTCGGCCGCCCGCGCGGCCCCCACCCCCCCGCCCCGGCGGGTGGCTCCCGCCATCGATTTCCCCGGCCATGCGGTTCATAGAGCGCCTATATGATCCGTAACTGGCGCTATACAGTCGCTAAATACCCTATGTGACATAAAGCCTTACACTCGTAGCGACGCGTTGCGCGGAGTTACTAACGTGCTCGCACCACCGTCTTGGTCTGTAGTACGGGATTCGATTTCCACGGCCGGCGCCGGACTTGTGCGGGGCACAGGTCCCGTCGAGCTATGACTCACCTAGGGGGACGCGAGTGGCAACTCAACGCGATGCGGCGAGGCGGAAGGCGCACACGACTCCGATGATGCCTGGAGCGCGGCGCGCTGGTATGACGCTCATCGAGGTCCTGGCCGCGCTCACCATCCTCACCGGGGCCACGCTTGGCATGGCGGCGTTCGTCGGGCGATTCGCGCACGCGACCGGGGAGAACGAAGCACGCGACACCGCGGTCCAGCTCGCCACCGACCGCCTCGAGGATGTGAAGGGCGACCCGGTCTACGCGAACATCGAGGCGGACTTCAAGGGGACCGAGAGCTCCATCTCGGGCTACCCCGGCTACACGCGCCAGACCCTGGTCCAGCACGTCGGCGGGACGTCGTCCTCCAACGTCGACTACAAGATCGTCACGGTGATCGTCAAAGGCCCCGGGCTCGACGAGCCGGTGAGCAAGACGACGATCATCAGCAACTACTGATGCCGCGAGTGCCCACCATGCAGACGCTCCGCCCCCGACGCGGGTTCACGCTCCTCGAGATGCTGGTGTCGATGGCGCTCATGCTCATGGTCTTCGCGGCCGTCGTCCCCTTCTTCCGCGTGCAACTGCGCTCGATCGGGAAGAACGCCAACCTCCTCGACGCGCAGCAGAACATCCGCTTCGCCCTCGCGACGATCCAGCGTGAGCTGCGCGCCGCCGGGGCGGGCGTCGTGGATGCGCAGCCGATGATCGTCCAGGCGAGCCCGCGCGCGGTGACGTTCAACGTCGACCTCGTGACGAAGGACCCCAACGATCCCTCGGCGGTCTACTACGACGAGGACGCCGACGCCTCGTTCACCACCTCGCTCACGCCCGCGAACAAGATCCATCTCCCGGGCTCCTCGCGCACGTATCCCGACACGACCTACTGGAAGTCCCCCGGCGTCACGAGCCGCGCCGAGACGATCTCGTACTGGGTCACCCCCGACGTGGACCACCCCGGCCAGTACGTGCTCTACCGGCGCGTGAACAACGCCGACTCGACGATCGTCAGCAGCGGGATCATCCTCTCGGCCGGGCAGGGGATCTTCAAGTACTTCGTGCTCGACACCACGACCGGCGTGCTCGACTCGCTGCGCGCGTCGAGCCTGCCGCTGTATCACACGGCCCCGATCCACGGCTCCCCCGCCGACACCGGCGCCTCGGCCCTCACCGACAAGATCCGCATGGTGACGGTGGACCTGTACGGCACGATCACCGATCCCGACTCGCACCAACCCGTCCGGCGCCACATCGCGGGCGACGTGCGGTTACTCAACGCCGGCCTGCTGCGCCATTCCACCTGCGGCCAGCCTCCGATCCCGGTCTCGCTCACCGCCACGATCGCCGCGGACAAGAAGTCGATCATCCTGTCCTGGAACCCCTCGGTCGATGATGGCACCGGGGAGAAGGACGTCGAGCGATACATGATCTTCCGCCGCTCCGCCGACAGCACCAGCTACGGCGAGGCGTACACCAGCATCGCCGCCGGTGCGACGTCGTACACGTACTTCGACGTCAACATCAAGCCAAACGACCACTGGGTCTACGGCGTCGCAGCCGAGGACTGCACTCCCGCGAGCTCGCCGCTCGCGGAGGCTGATCCGGGCGTCGTGCCCGTTCCCTGAACCATGACTCCCATGCCTACCCTGCACGCAGTTCGCCGCCGGCGCCGCCGCAGTCGCCGCGGGAGCGCGCTCGTGTTGGTGCTCCTCATGACCGTGGCGCTGGCGTCGCTCGCCCTCTCGTCGATCTACCTTGCCTTCAACGGCACGGTGCTGAGCCGCGCGTACGAGCGCGAGCAGGACTTCCGGTACGCCGCCGAGGCCGCGCTGGCCATGGGGAAGAGCCGGCTGAACAACGACCCCTACGCGCTCCCCGACACCGGCTACGTGCAGCTCATTGCGAACGGCGCGGTGACGGGCGCCGATGGGAAGGTCATCCCCGGCGTGGAGGTGAACGTCTACCTCGGCCCCACCGGCTCCGCGACCGGGCAGTACGGCCGCTTCGCGAGCGTCGTCGCCGACGCGCACGACAAGACCGGCGCCCGCTACGTCCGCCGCCTCGAAGTGACGCAGGAAAGCTTCGCCAAGTTCGCCTACTGGACGGACAAGGAATCGGCCGACGGCACGATCATCTACTTCAACAACGGCGATATCCTCTTCGGCCCCGTGTGGACGAACGACTACATCAACATCGGCTCCGGCGGCGCCACGTTCAACGACGAAGTGGGCACGGCGAAGACGATCTCCGGGAAGAACTACGGCACGTTCAAGAAGGGGTACACCGAGCACGGAAAGCCGATCGCCCTCCCGAGCACGACCGTGCTCTCCAAGCTCGCGGGCTACGCGGCGTCCGGGAACTTCTCCTTCACCGCGCCGAACAGCTCCGACGAGACCCGAGTGCTCATGCGCATCGAGTTCGTGCCGGTCGACCTCGACGGAGACAGCGCCGCGACCGCGGACAACGAAGGCTTCTTCCGCGTGTACACCGCCAAGAGCGGGAACTACGCCTGGCTGCGCGGCGACTACCAGCAGCAGAACTGCGGCGACTGGCACCGGGTGACGACCTCCAAGGGGGTCAACGAGTGGCAGTTCTTCCCGGCGTACGTGCACTCGCTGTCGTGGTTCCCGAACAACGGGACGACGTTCAAGGACAAGAACGCGACGCTCGCCGCCATCATGGCCACCACCACCACCTCTCCGGCGGGCGGTCCGCTCCCGCGCTGCTTCCCCGGTGGTGATCCGCACCTGACGGCCGTCGAGATGACCAACGCGTCGACCAAGGCGTGGATCGACGTCTCGTGGGCCGATGCGGGGGCCTCGCCGACGCCGTACGGCGGGACCTCGCGGACCTTCCCGCCGCCGAACAAGGCCGGGTACTACGGCTCGTGGGCGACGTGGTCGAGCGTCCCGACGCCCGTGAAGAACCTCGGCCGCGCGGACAGCGCGTACCTCTTCCCGCTCTACCGCGGCTTCAACCCCGGGACGCAGGGGGTCATCTACGTGAACGGCACGACCGCGCTGAGCGGCGCGGTCCGCGGGCGCGTCACGGTGTACGCCACCGGCACGGTGGTGCTGCCGGACAACCTCACGTACGAGACGAGCTCCGACCCGGCGGCCGGGATCTGCCCCGACGTGCTCGGCCTCATCGCCGGGAAGAACGTCGTCGTCGCGGACAACGGGCTGCTCACGCCGCAGAAGATCAGCGGGACGTGGAAGATCTTCGGCGCCGCGCCCGGCGTGACGATCAACGCCGTGATGATGACGCTGAACACGAGCTTCACGGTCGAAGACTACGACAGCGGCCCCACGAACGCGGTCGACTGCGGGCCGAGCAACTCGGGGCGCGGGTGCCTCAACCTCGTGGGCGGCGTGATCCAGGAGGCGCGCGGCCCGGTGGGGACGTCGTCGGGAACGGGCTACATCAAGCGATACACGTACGATCGGTGCGCGCTCCTCAATCCGCCGCCGTTCTTCCCGACGACGGGCCGTTTCGTCGACAACCGGTACTACGAGGTGGACCCGTCCACCTTCGACGTGGCCAAGCTGTACGCCGGGCTCAAGCCGAAGATGTGATTCGGGCTGCGCGCCCAACTTGCTCGACGAACGCCCCGCGGGGATTCCCGCGGGGCGTTCGTCATCCGGCTACATCGTGAGGGGGAGCACGAGCTGCGGGTCGGGAGCCGCTTCGGTGGCGGAAGACGGCTCGCTGTTCTCCGGCTCGTCGTCGTACGTGCGGGTGCGGAGGCCGTAGCGGCGGCAGAGGCGCGCCATGAAGGCGCGAAGCCCGTCGCGGTACCGGTCGCTGAGGTGGTGGCTGTGGGCGTAGGCGCGCTGATAGCGGTCGGCGAGGTGCGGGAACTCCTGGGCGATGAAGGGGAGATACCGCTTCCGCGCCTCGTGCTGCAGCCGGAGCCCGCCGGCGGCCAGACGCGTGGCGCCCGCGGCCGCGACCGCGCGCACGAGCGCCTCGAGGTCGCGCGGGTTGTCGGTGATGCCGGGGAGCACGGGCATGCAGTTCACCCCCACCTCGATCCCCGCGTCGCTGAGCCGCCGCACGGCGCGCAGGCGCGACTCGGGCGTGGGCGCGCGCGGCTCCAGCCGTCGCGCGAGCGCGCGGTCGAGCGTGATGAGCGAGATGTGCACGGAGAGCCGAGACCGCCGCCGAATGCGCGAGAGGACGTCGATGTCGCGCGTGATGAGCGGGCTCTTGCTGATGATCACGATGTCGAGCCCGGGGTGCTCGGCGAGCACCTCGAGGATCTGCCGCGTGATGCGGAACGTGCGCTCGGCCGGCTGGTACGGGTCGGTCGCGGTGCCGATCACGATGCTGTCGCCGCGGATGAGCGCGGTGTGCTTCTCGCTCCCGTGGCGCAGCGTGCGGCCGAGCACCACGGCGGCGTTGCGCTTCACGAAGATGTGGCGCTCGAAGGCGAGCCACGGCGGGATCGCCCCGGCGTCACGCTCCAGCGGCCCGGTGAGCCGGTCCGCGGCAGCGGCGCGCTCCACCACGTAGCGGTGCGTGTACCGGGCGTAGCAGTACGCGCAGCCGAAGGCGCACCCGGTGTAGGGGTTGATCGACCAGAACCCCATCCCCGTCGCTTGGGGGCCGTTGAGGACGTTCTGGGCGTGGGTGCCGTAGTACGTGATGTCGCGCTGCTCGCCGATGACCGGCAGGGCGCGCAGCGACTTCTCGACGGCCGGAGGAAAGAGGGCGGGGAGTTGCACGGTCGGCACCCGGGAAGCGGGGAAATGATGATACCGAATAAATGCCGAACATGCAAGGTGGGTGCTGGGGGGGACCAGACACACTCCTGTCGCGCCGACCGTTTTGTCCGACATCGAGCTCGATAGGGACGGCCAGTTCCACCTGCGGAAACGAACGCAGCTTGCGGATGGCGGCGGCGAGCGCCGCGCCTGACGAATCGCTGGCGATGCGAACGAAATAGTCGCCGTCACCGTCAGTGAAGAGTATTACGCCGCCAACTACCGTCCCGCCGATCGAGTCGACTGCCGCTTGCTTTTCCGCCTGCGTAGCGGTCGTGACGAAACCGACCTCGATCATGTTCTTGACGGTCTTGTGCGATGGCAGATCGGGACGATGAAAGAAGACGAGATTCGTATCGTCGTACATCCCTGCTGGTTCACCCGTCGGTGGCAGGAGGGGGACGGGGTGAGCATTCTGTGCGGCCGTACGTATCACGACGGTGAACACGGTAGGGCTGCCACTGATGATCCGAAGTTCCACTTCACGTCGTGTCGACCGGGCTCCCGGGCTGAGGGTTTGTGAAGTCCCCGGGGCGGCGAGCAGGCTGTCGTACCCCAGAGGCGCCCATCGGCGAATGAGGACTCCCCCGCGTCGATGATCGAGTCCGGATTCGCCAGGCGCAGATGGGTACCAGCCGCGTCGTCCGTGAGACCGCTCGGGGCGGTGATCGTGATGCTGTCGTTCCACGCATACACTCGCGCCGGGGCGACCACTTCACGAGTCCACGTGTTTGAAATGGCGACCGGCAGTCGGATCGTTCGCGTAGCCGGATCGTAGCTCGCTGCCGAGTCGAGCACGGGGATGATCGGCCCGCAACTCGGCGTGCTCATACTGGTGACCACAATACCGTTGCCGCCCGTAAGACGTACCTCGAAGGTTGCGCAACCCTGGACCGGAACGTCAGGGGCGCCTCGATCGAGAACAGCAGGGTGGCTCACCCGAGGCTGAACGGGGAGAGTATCATGGCACGCAACGAACCCGAGCAGGACGCACGCAATGAACATGAGCCGGTATCAGAGCCGTTGGCCAAACGGGAACATGCCTGCCTCCGCGTCCAATGACCAGTTGTACGACAGATACAAATCGGCGGAATAGCCCTATGTGCCGAATGAGGGGCGGCATACGTTTACGCCTGGTCGACGCGACTGCCAGAGGGCAACATGTCTCTAAGATGTAGTGTAGGCAGTTACGTGTGCCACAATTAGGCGGATCTAATCGCCCGGCGTCTGATCGCTGCTCGCTTCGAGGAGCGGCGACTGGGCTTCCGTAGCTTCGAGAGGTCGCTCAGTGCGGCGGCGCGCAACGCCTCCTTCCGACGCCTCATCGCGAGCGAGTAGAATCCCTGAATGCCCGTCCTGCGCAACATCTCCACGCTCGCCACTTGCCGCGCGGATGGCGGGCAGGGTGAGATCCACGCCATCCCCAACGCCGCGCTCGCCTGGCGGGGCGACACCATCCAATGGGTCGGCCCCGAGGCCGAGCTCCCCGCATCGTATCGCGACGACGAGGTGCTCGATGCGGGGGGCCGGCTCGTGATCCCCGGTCTCGTCGACTGTCACACGCACCTCGCCTTCGGCGGGTGGCGCGCGGAGGAGTTCGAGCAGCGGCTGCTCGGCCGCAGCTACCTCGAGATCGCCGCCGCGGGGGGCGGGATCGCGTCGACGGTGCGGGCCACGCGCGCGACCGGCGAAGATGAGCTCCTCGCGCGCGCCGCGCGCGTGCTCGAGGCGGTGCGCGCGCTCGGCGTCACGACCGTGGAAGCGAAGAGCGGCTACGGGCTCACGCTCGTGGACGAGCTGAAGCTGCTGCGCGTGTACCGCCGCCTCGCCGCCATGCAGCCGGTGCGTCTGGTCCCGACGCTGCTCGCGGCGCACACCGTGCCGCCGGA
>JADGGM010000108.1 GCA_019689955.1 Gemmatimonadaceae bacterium | reverse complement strand
GGCCAGCGGAGGGGCGAAGGCGGGCGCGGGGTGGTTGTAGTCCGCGAGCATGCGCGACCGCTCGGCCGCGCGCACCACGGACTCGAGCGAGACGTCATCGAGCTGGTTCGTCATCGCGATCCCTCGCTCGGCGCTGAACGGCTGGCCGCGCGAGATGTACACCGAGATGTCGCGCCGGTCCCCCGCCAGGCTCACGCGGTTGCGCGACCAGCGCAGCTCTCCGTGCCACCAGCTGGTGATCCGCACGCGCGTCTCCCCGCCCCCGCGCGCGAACGCGAAGACACGCTTGGCGATGGCCGCGCACTCCTCGCGCGAGAGAATACGGTGCTCGTCGTCGAGGCGAACGAGCCGTTCGAGATGCCTGCTCATGCTTTCCGGAGTGGGTCGATGAGAGTGACCTGCTTGAACACCGCGGGGACGACGGTCACGCTGTGACAGGTGGCCTGCTCCGGCTCTCCCTTGTTCGCCCACATCCCGTAGCGCCGCGCGCTCGCCGCGCCGCCGAGCGCGGTGAGCCCGCGCCACAGCTCCGGCGCGCGGAAGAGGATCCCCGCGTTCGCAATCCGCGCCACGCGCTTCCCCTGCTTCACCTCGAAGAACTTGCCGCGCCCCATGCCGTTGAGCGCCTGGAAGTCGACGCTCAGCGACGCGCTCTCGAGCACGATCCCGGTCGTGAGCCCGGCGATGAGGTCGTCGACGCCATGCGCCTCGCGCCCCGGGACGAGCACGAGGTTCGGCGTGTGCTGCATGGGCGCGTTGATCGCCGAGTCGGCGTTCGCGCAGCCGTGCGAGCGGAGCGGCAGCCCGCGCTTGGCGTAGTAGTCCGCGAGCCACGCGGCGCTCTCGCGGGTCGTCTGGAAGTCGGTGAGGACGCCGTCCTTCACGACATGGAACGTGTCCGGCGCCACGCCTTCGTCGTCCCACTGCACCGTGGCCGCGCCCCCGGGCTCCGAGCGGTTCGCCGTGACGGTGAGGCTCGGCGCGCCCGCGCGATAGGTGCCGAGCATGTCGAGCGGGGCGTTCAGGTAGCTCGTCCCGCCGGCGTTGGCCTCGTAGCCGAGCGCCCGGTCGAGCTCCGTGGCGCGGCCGAGCGTCGTGTCGAGCAGCGCGGCCATGCTCAGCGGGTCGAACACCATGTCGTAGCGTCCCACATCGACCGGCTTCACCGGGAGCGCCAGCTCTTCGTCGAGCTTTGCGAGGAGGGCCCGGACCGCCTCGCGCACGGGCTGATCGCGGTAGAGCTCCCAGCCGATGCCGGCGGGGGTCAACAGATCGATCGCGCCGCGAGTGCGCTGTCCCTTCTTCTCCAGGTCGAGCACGAGCTCGCCCGCGCCGAGGTAGACGCGCTGCGTGCAGTAGCTGCCGTCGGACGCGGCGAACGCCTTCTCCTGGATCGTGAAGCTGCACTGGTTGAGGACGACCGTCACGCCGCGCGTCCGCGTCGCGAAGATCTGGAGCCCCATCAGGTGGTCGAACACCTCGAACGGCGAGACGTCGAACGCGTCCACCTTCACCGGCATGGTCCAGTGCCCGTTGGCGACGACGGGGCGCGGGGCGAGCTCCACGACGCGCGTCTTGCCGAGCGCGTTGGTCTTTGCCTGGTGCACCGCCTCGCGGCCCAACCGGGCCATCTCGTCGGGGCTCCACACCGGTCCGCTCGCGAACCCCCAGTAGCCGTTCACGAGCGCGCGGACGCCCACCACCATCGACTCGGCATCGCTCGTGTACGCCGGCCGGAAGCCGCGCGTCCGTGTGTGCGTGAGGCGCACGTCGGCGTAGGCGGCGCCCGCGCCGGTCGCCGCGTCCAGCGCTCGGCGCGCGAGCTCCGCGAGGCGCGGATCGTCGATCGGCGGGACGGGCTCCGGCGCACCGCCGAACGAGACGAGGAGCGGGCGCGGGAGCGCCATGGCGGACGCCACCGTGGCACCCGCCTTGAGAAAATCGCGTCGTGAAACTGTCATCGATCGCGCGTCAGCATGACGCCCGGGCGCGCGCGGTCCGCGCTCGCCGCGGGCGGTGGATAGACGATGATCTTTCCCGAGGCGCCGCCGGGCGCGGTCGTGTGATACGTATACGTGCCAGCCACGGGGAAGCGGCGCGCCGCGATACCGGGGCCGAAGACCGAGTCGCCGACGAAGAAATCGACGTTGCCGCTCCCGCAGCCGCAGATGAGGATGTCCTCGGCCACGTTCGTTGGATCGTCGAACACGATGTCCGTCGGCGTGAACGAGTAGTTCCCCCAGACGACCTCGCCCCCCGCCGCGATCTCCACCGTCGCCGGGCCGAAGATGTTGTTGCCGGTCGGGTTCGTGGACGGCGGCGCCGCGATGACCAGCTGGGTCGCCGGCATCGTGATCGTGAACGGGATCGTGTCCGCCATCACCACGCCGAACGCCGTCGTGCTCGCGATGATCTTCACCTGCCCCGGACGGCGCCCATCGAGCACGCCCGTGGTCCGCGCGATCTTCGCGATCGTCGTGTCCGACGAGGAGAACGAGATCCCGATCCCGCTGATCGGGTTACCCAGCGAATCGTGCGGCACGATCGTCGCCGGTCCGAACAAGTCGAAGTTCGACAGCTGGTTCGCATCCCAGATCGTGCTGTCGCCCGGCAACGGGTGGATCGAGAACCCGGCCGGCACGGAGGGCGCTGCGCTGTTGGTGACGTACACCAGCGCCGTGTCGGTGTGCGTGATGAACCCCACCTGCAGCGTCGCGATCACCGCGACGGCCTGCCCGGGGGCGACGGCCTGCAACAGCCCGTCCGCGCTCACGCGCACGCGCGCGGGGTCGGTCGAGCGAAACGTCGGCATCGCGACGCTCGTGTCGGTGAGCGGCTGGCCATCCGCCTGCCGCGGTGTGGCCGTGAGGCGCACCGTGTCGTACGGCGCCACGGTCGAGAGATTGATCGCGTGCTGGTCGAGCGTGAGCGACCAGTAGAGGCGCGACACATCGGTGGACGGCGTGGGGGCGACGCTGTCCGAGCCGCAACCCAGCACCGCCGCGAGCATCGCGACGGTCCCGCCCCGCACCATCCAGGAGCTCGGCCGCGTGGGCCGGCGAAAGCGAGCGTGCATGGTGATCGCCTTGGTCGAAGAGGTCACGCGCCGCGATTCAGGCAGCCGGTGAACAGAGGGTTCCCTTGCCGCTCGCGCGCCGGGATGGGGACGGTGACGTCGCTCCCGTAGCTCCCGGATCCGCCGGCGTAGCGGCCCGTCGGGTACACCGCGTCCGCGACGCGCCCGTAGTTGCGCACGAGCCGCCGCAGGTCCCCCTGGCGGTGCCCGGTGAGGAAGAGCCAGAACGCGCGCTCGCGGAAGAGGAGATCGACGCGCGCGTCCGGCGTGCTGGGATCGCCAAGCGGGCGGAGCCCCGCGACGCCGCCGATGCCCGCGTGCCAGAGCGTGTCGGTCACGGCCGGATTGGTATCGCTCGGCTGCGTGTCGAACGTCCCGTCGGTGCGGAGCGCGTTGAGCTTGTCCAGCCAGCTCGCGTCGCCGGCGTTGAGCGCCGCTTCGGCCTCGATGAGCCGCGCCTCGATCCCGCTGGCGACCACGACCGGCGTGACGCCGCTGGTGGCGTACTTGTCGGGGTGGTAGAGGGTCACGCCGTACCCGTTCTTCGTCGCCAGCGCAGTCGACGCGGTGCGCGGATCGCGGCTCGAGCGGTAGTCGAGCCCGTTGTGCCCTTCGGTGTCGGCCACCGTGATCTCCCACCGGCTCCCCGCCTGGTAGTAGGCGAAGTTGAGCAACGCCGGCGTCGACGTGCCCCCGGCCGAGGTGGCGGTGTAGAACTCGCGGTACGCGAAATCGTTCGGCACCTCCGCCACCGCCTGTGCGGCGGCGGCGTACTGGCCGAGGTCGAGCAGCACGCGCCCCTTCCCCACGCGCGCCAGGTTCATGATGCGCTCACTGTCCGCTGCGAGCGTGAGCGCGCTGTCGAAGAAGAGGAGCGCGTGCTGGTAGACCTCGTCCGTGCTGGAGCCGGGCTTCAGCGTGTAGTTGCCCTCGAAGTCGATGGTGCTCAGCGGGACGCCGGAGCAGTAGAGATCCGCCAGAAACGTCTCGGTGTACGCCGTGAGCGCGTAGAGGTGTCCCGTGAGCGCGCGCAGGCTGTCGGGCGCGTAGTGCGTGAGCAGGCCGCGGGCCTCGCTCGCGTTCGCCCGGACGCCCTGCAGCGCGGAGTACACCACGCCGTAGTAGTCCTCGTTGCAGGTGGTGGTGGGCACCCCGTACGGGCACTCCGGCGCGACGCGACTGTCGAGCGGCGTCCTCGCGGTGAAGACGGAGATCGGCTCGCCGACGCTCCCGTCCTGCAGCTCATCGCTGATCACGCCGGACGCGACCACGAACGAGCCCTGCGTCAGGCCGTTGACGACGTTCGCGGCAAACGCGCTGTTGAACAGGGAGAGGGTGCCGTGGTACGCCGCCACGGCGCCGGCAGGCGTCTTGGTCAGCCCGGGGTCTGCCACGTCGGGCGGGAGAGGGGCGTTGTCGACGATGCGCTCGGGGGAGCACGCCGTTCCCCATGCCACGAGGAGCATCATCGCCGCCGGGATCGCGCTGCGTCGGAGAGTCATCGACACACTCAGGCGCTGGAGGGTGGGCGTCATCAGTAGCTCGCGCTCACGCGGATCTGCCACGTGCGGGGCACAGGGAGCACCCCCGTGTCGGCGACGCTGTTCCCCGATCCGTAGGCGTTCACGTTCGGGTCCTTGCCGCGGTAGTTGGTGAACAGGCCGAGGTTGGTCCCCTGCAGGGACAGGCTCATGGCGTCGGCGCCGAGGCGCTGTGCGATCCGGCGCGGGAGGCTGTAGCTGACGTTCAGCGCGTTGACGCGCAGCGTGTTCACCGTCTGCATCAGGCCGTACGTCGTCTGCCCCATGACCGCGATCGCCGCCTGCTGGCTGAACGGCGCCGTGGAGTCGTTGGCCGCCCGCGCGAAGACGCGATTGTTGAGCGCGGTCTGGTTGTACTGCGTGAGCCCGTTCTCGTAGTGGAAGTCGGCGTCGACGCGCAGCGTGTTGTGCAGGAAGGTGAAGTGCGTCGAGAGCGTGGCCTCGTAGTTCGGCTCCGACTCGCCCATGAAGACCAGCGAGTCGCCGATCTGCACCTCGTCGGCCGTGATCTTGTGGTCGCCGTTCAGGTCCTGATAGCCGAGGATGGGCCGCGCCCACCGGCCGTAGAGCGGATACCCCGCCACGACGCGCGCATCGGGCTGCCCGAACGGCAGCACGCCGGGCGCGAGCGAGACCACCTTGTTGTGGTTCTCGCTCACCAGCAGGTTCGCTCCCCACCCGAACGCATCGCCGCGGAGCGGCTCCACCATCAGCGTGAGCTCCCACCCGGTGTTGCGGATCACCCCGACGTTCCGGAGCACGCTCCCGACGAGCCCTCCGTCGACCGACGGCGGGAGCGGGACGCTCACGAGGGCATCGAGGCGGGTGTTGCGGTAGCCGGTGAGCTGCACCGAGAGACGGTCGCCGAGCAGATCGGCGTCGAAGCCCCCCTCGAGCTCGCGCGAGCGCTCGGGCTTGAGGTTGGTGTTGCCGATCGTGCGGATGATGGTCCCGTCGACGAGCTGCGAGTCGGCCCACACCGCCCCTTGCTGGTACAGGCGCAGCCGGTCCGTCACCCCGGGCTGCACGCCGGCGTGCCCGTACGCGGCGCGCAGGCGCAGGGTGTTGAACAGGTTCTTGAACGGGAAGAACGGCTCATCGGAGATCAGGTAGGAGACGCTGACCTTCGGGAAGAGCGGGAGGCTCGCGTGGCTCCCGAACGTGCTCCCGCCATCGAGCCGGAGCCCCGTGGAGATCCAGAGTCGCTTGTGGCTGATCGTCGGCTCGACGTACCAGCCGAACGTCGCGAGATCGCTGCGCGTCTCGGTCGGTGCCTGCACGAGCGTCGCGCCGTTGAGCGACGTGGTCCCGGGACGCAGGCCGCGCCCCGAGTAGAAGACATCGGCGATCGAGGTGCCGGTGTAGTTGGCGCCGGCGGCGGTCTGCAGCTTGAAGCCGGCGGGGAGCGGCGCGGTGGCGACGAGCCGCGCGTTCACGGTGCGCATGAGCGTGCTCCCTTTCCCGACGCTCGCCTCCCCCATGCTGTCGATCCCCGTGGCGAAGAACGCGAGCCCGCTCGGCAGCGCCATCTGGTCGTCGCGGTTGATGTAGTTGATCCCCACGTCGGCCGTCCCCGTGAGCCACGAGCGGGGCCGCCAGTTGAGGCTCGCCCCGTTGGTGAAGGTCGTCGCGACGGCGGTGATCCGGCGATAGAAGTCGCCGAAGACCGACGTCAGGAATTCGAAGCCGCCCTGCGGGTTCGACCGGTAGTACCTGCCGTTCACCGAGTCGACGTAGATGCGCATGAGCGACCCGAGCTCGTTCTCGAGCGTGGAGCGCTGCTGGGTGCCGCGGTTGAGCGAGGCGGTGATCGCCACGTCCGCCTTGGGGCTGAGCCGCGCGCTGAGCGTGGTGGTGGCGCCCCAGGTGCGGTAGTGGTGCGGGCGCCGCATCCAGCTCGCCGGCGCGGTGCCCTGGTTCGCCACGTAGCGCGCGACCTCGGACTGCGGGAGCGTGAGGAGCCCGACCTCGTCGGAGCCGCTCCCGGTCACGCTGTAGGTGAGGTTCTCGCTCCCGCCCGAGACGCCGACCGTCGCGGCGGTGCGATCACCGGTCCCGAGCACGGTGTACTGCGGGTCGTTCAGGAGCTGAAAGCGCACGAGGCTGTCCACCACGCACGCCTGATCGGTGATCGCGCAGAACTGCAGACTGTACGAGCCCATGAGGTGTCCCCACCGGAAGTACCCGTCCGGGTACTTCCCCGGCATCGTCGTCCGCCCGTAGTCGAGATGCGCGCTCCACCGCGCCGGGCCGGCGCGTCCCTTCTTGGTGGTGATGACGATGACGCCGTTGGCGGCGTCGGATCCGTAGAGGGTGGCGGCGCTCGGCCCCTTGAGCACCTCGATCGTCGCGATGCTGTTGGGGTCGATCTGGTCGAGCGGCGACGGCGCCGGCGCGCCGCCGATGTAGCCGGAGCTGGACGGCGGCACCGCCAGGTTCCCCGACCGCGCCGCCGACTGCTCCGCGTACACGCGGATCCCGTCGACGATCACGATCGGGTCGTTGCTCTGCAGCACGCTGTGCAGCCCGCGGAGCCGGATCCGCGTCGGGTCCCCCGGCGCGCCGCTCGTCGTCTGCGCGACGAGCCCCGGCACGCGCGTCGCGAGGAGATCGCTCACGCTCCGGATCGGCTGCGTCGCGGCGATCGAGTCCGCGTCGACCACGGTGATGTCGTTCCCGAGCTCGAGCTGGCGCCGCGGCCCGGTGGCGGTGGTCACCACCTGCTGCAGCCGCGTCATCCCGAGCTGCATCGCGAAGTGGGGGCGCCCGGGGGGGGCCGGCCCCCCCCCGCCCCGCCGCCCCGCCCCCGCCCCCGCCCCCCCCCCCCACGACCACGACCTGCTGCTCGGCGGGCAGGTACCCGACGTGGCGCACGGTGACGATCCGGTAGCCCACGGGCACGCGCGGGATCGCCGCGAGCCCGCTCTCGTTCGTCGTCCCCACGAGCGTGGTCCCGCGAATGCCGACGACCACGCCGGCGAGCGGGGCCGAAGTGGTCGTGTCGGTGACGTGGACGACGACGACGCCGAAGGCGCTGTCCGGCGCCGACGCCGTCATCGAGTCGTCACGCACGAGCATCACGCTGCCGGTCCTCGTCACCACCACGCGCACGCCGGTGCCCCGGAGCACGCGCGCGAGCGCCTCGCCCGCGGGGAGGCTGTCGGCGTGGATCGTGACCGGGCGGTCGACCGGCACGACCCGCGGGGTGAAGGCGAGGCCGAGCTGCGCCTGCCGGTTGATCTCGCGGAGCACGTCGCGCAGGGGGACGTTCCGCACATCGAGGGAGACGCGGCGGGCGAGCGGGCCGGTGTCCGCGCGCTGGGCACGCGATCCGGCCGGCGTGTCCACGGCGGTGCTGCTCGCCGGGGCCGCGGCGCTCGGACTGGAGCGCACCGTCGAGGGGAGCGCTTGCGCGACCAGCGGCCCGCCCAGCCAGGGGGCGAGCCACACGGCACAACGCAACACGACAGAGCAACGCACGCGCATGACCTCCGTGTGGAGCAGTGAGGGGAAGCGGGGAAGGGGCAGTCCGACGCCGGTGGCG
>JADGGM010000107.1 GCA_019689955.1 Gemmatimonadaceae bacterium | reverse complement strand
TCGCGCGCGCGAGCTGGCGGCTGTTCGCGAGGCCGAGCCCCACCCCGTCCCCCGAGCGCGCGGGGCGCTTCTCCACCTGCACGAACGGCTCGAAGATCGTCTCCAGCTTGTCCGCCGGGATGCCGGAGCCGGTGTCGGTCACGTGAAAGTGGACGGTCATTGGCGTCGCCTCGCACCGGAGCGTGATGCGCCCGCCGGGCCCGGTGAACTTGGACGCGTTCGTGAGCACGTTGAGCAGCACCTGTTGCACGCGCTCGGCATCCCCCAGCACGCTCACGCTCTCCTCGCACGCCTCGCAGACGTACGTGAGGTCCTTCGCCCGCAACTGCGTGCTGATGAGCGCTTCCACGGTGCGGAGGACGTGCTCGATCGGAACGCTGCGCACCTCGTAGCGCACCTGTCCCGCCTCCACGCGAGCGAAGTTGAGGAGGTCGTTGATCAGGCCGAGCAGGTAGCGTTGGCTCCGCTGAATGCGGTCGAGGGCTTCGCGTTGCGCGTCGGTGATCGGGCCGTGCAGCCCCATCTGGAGCAGCTCGGTGTAGCCGGCGATGGCATTGAGCGGGGTGCGCAGCTCGTGGCTCATCGTGGCGAGAAACTCGGATTTGGCGCGGTTGGCCGCCTCGGCCTCTCGCCGCGCGCGCTCGGCGTGCGCGCGCGCTTCCTGCTCGCGCTCGTAGAGTCGCGTGACCTCGAGCGCCCAGCTTGCGTGCTGCGCGTAGAGCTCGACCAGGCGCTGCTCGTGCTCGGTGGGACGGTGCGGCACCTCGAAGTACGAGGCGATCACCCCCAACGCCGCCCCCGCGCGGCCGACCAGCGGCACGCTGAACACGCCGCGCACCCCGGCGCTCCGTACCACGTCGCGGAGCGGGGCTTGGATGGGATCGTGCTCGGCATCTTCCACGACCACCGAGCGCTTCTCGGTGACCGCGAGCCCGCACGCGCCCTCGTTGGCCGAGATGCGCGCGATGCGACGCAGGTAGTCGTCGGACAGCCCGACGCTCGCCACGGTGCAGAGGTCGTTGCGCGCTTCATCATACAGCAGGAGCACCCCGCTCGCGCCGCGCTGGATCTCCACCACGGTCGCCAGCACCTCCTTCAGCATCGCCGGGACGTCGCGGATGCCGTGGAGGCGCGTGGTGAGCGCGTGGAGGCGCCGCATGTCCGCGAGCTGCGAGGCCAGCTCGTCGCGGGCCGTCGCGAGATCCGCCTCGATGCGCCGCGTCCGGAGCAGCGCGCGCACGGTGGCCGTGAGCACGAGGGGCTCGACGGGGTGCGTGAGATACCCGTCCGCCCCGCTCTCGAGCCCTTTGGCCTTCGACTCCGGCGTGGTGAAGGTGGCCGAGAGGAGGAGCACGACCGGCGAGTTGGCGGTGCGGTCGGTCTTGAAGCGCCTGGTGAGGTCGAACCCGTTGGCGTCGGGGAGGCGCACGTCGAGCACGAGCATGTCGGGCGCGTAGCGCTCCAAGGCCTCGAGCGCGCTCGCGCCGCTCGACGCCTCGATGACCTGGTGCCCATCCTCCTCGAGGATGCGCTGGACCACGAACCGATCGGCTTCGTTGTCGTCGACGACGAGAATGATGCTCATAATGGTGGTGTCGTCGGCTCGGTCCGGTGCGCCGCGGCAGCGCGCGGGCCGACGCCCTCCATGGCAGGGGATATCGGCTCGCCGGCCGATGGTGGCGTGGGGAGGCGGCGGGGGAGGTGCAAGATGAACGTCGACCTGACTCCCGGCGTGCTGCGAAGGAGGACGTCGCCCCCGAGCAGCCGTGCGAGCCGGCGGGAGAGGGGGAGGCCGAGGCCGGTCCCGGTCACGCGATGCTGCCTCGGGGTCTCCACCTGCGTGAACTCGTCGAAGATGCGCTCCTGGTCCCCCGGCGCGATCCCGATCCCGGTGTCCGCGACCGTCACGATGATCGTGTCGCGCGGCCGCGTGGCCGCGGCCACGCGCACCTCGCCGTGCTCGGTGAACTTGAGCGCGTTCGAGATGAAGTTGCGCAGGATCTGCGCGACCTTCGTCTCATCGGTATGGAGGGGCGGAAGCTCGCTCGCGGGCTCGAAGATGAGCGCGACGGCGTCCGAGGTCGCGAGCGGGCGGAAGACGCCGCGGAGCGCCCCGAACAGCTCGTCGATGGTGAAGTCGCTCGGGCGGACGTCGACCTTCCCGGCCTCGATCTTGGCGAGGTCCAGCCAGTCGCTCACGAGCTCGAGGAGGCTCCCCGTGGAACGCTGGATGAGCCTGATGGCGTGTTGCTGCCGCTCGGTGAGCGGGCCCTCGTAGCCGTCGAGGAGGAGCCGCGAGACGTTGAGCACCGAGTTGAGCGGGGTCCGCAGCTCGTGGCTCAGATCGGAGAGGAAGCGCGTCTTCAGGTTGCTGACGCGCTCGAGATACATGGCCCGCTCGTCCAGCTCGGCGTAGAGGGCGAGGACACCGCGGTTGGTCTCCTCGAGCTCGCGGCTCAAGCGCTCGATCTCCTCCTGGGCGCGGGCGAGCGTCGCGTCGTGATGATCCGTCACCGGGATCCTCGCGCGCGGCCGCGTGCGTGCGCGGTGTGCGCCATGGCAACCCGATCCTCCATTCAGCGGCGGCGTGCGACCACCACGGTCACATCGTCGCGCTGGCGCCAATGGTCACGATACAGAATGCCCGCAACGAGGCTGGGATGCTTCCGATGAAGACCCGGGTAGCGCGCGAGCTTCCAGTGCGTGCCGAGCCCGTCGGTGTGCACGAGCACGAGCCCATCGTCGGGCCACGGATAGGTCACCTCCTGTACTCTGCGCATCTCGTGACCGACGATCCCGTTCAACGATATCATGCTTCGACGATCGCCACTAGCCATGACGGCCGCGGCGGCCACGTTGCCGACGCCGGCGAAGCGAATGGTGCCGGCGACCGGATCGAGCTCCGCAATAGCAAGAGCCGCGCCGCGCGTGCTGTGGAGGGCGGCGTGCGCGCGTCGGAGGATCGCTTCCAGGCTCGTCCCGGCCGATTCCCGGAACGCGCGCGCTGCGGCGGCCGCCGCTTCGGCGGCGACGGGTCCGTGCCCCAGACCGTCGGCGACCATCACCTTGGCCCGCTCGGCGACGGTGACGAGCGCCCAGTCATCGCCGCACGAGTCCTCCCCGGGGAGCGCGACGCAGACCGCTCCGACCTCGATCGCCGGCGGCGCGGCGCTGGGGCGCGGCGCCCGCGCGTGCATCTGGCTCAACACAGCGGTCCCACTGTTCGGAGACGAATACATGTCGAACACCGTCGACAGGCGCTGGATCGCGCCGAGCCCTGCGCCGCGCGTTCCGGCGGTGGAGTAGCCGTCGCGCATCGCGTCGTCCACGCTGGCCACCCCCGGACCGCGGTCCAGGGCGAGCAGCTCGATCCCCGGCGCCTCCTCGCCGACGATCGGGCGCAGGAGGATCTCGCCGTGCCGCGCGTGCTGTACGAGGTTCGTGGCCGCCTCCGTTGCCACGATGGCGACGTCGTTCGAGGCCGCGGCGTCGAAGCCGAGCTGCGTGGCGAGCCGCGCCGCGGTGCGGCGGGCGCGTCCGACGTGGCTCGCATCGTCGATCGTCACGCGCGTCGAGGTCAGTGCCACTCGTGCTACATCCAGCGTGTGATGGTGACCCGCGTCCCTTCACCGACGCGTGAATGAATGGAGAACTCGTTGACCAGCCGCCTGGCTCCGCCCAGGCCGAGCCCGAGCCCGTTCCCCGTCGTGTAGCCGTCGGTGAGCGCCTGCTCGACGTTGGCGATCCCCGCGCCCTGGTCCTCGAAGGTGAGGCGCAGCCCGCGCCGCGTGTCCTCCTCCAGCGCCTCGATGCGGACCCTCCCGCCGCCGCCGTAGGTGATCGCGTTGCGCGCCAGCTCGCTCGCCGCGGTCACCAGCTTCGTCTGGTCGACGAGGGTGAACCCCATCTCCGCGGCGCGCGCCCGCACCGTTTGGCGGACGTGCACGATGTCGGGAGTCGCGCGCAGCTCGAGGACCTCACTCCGGATGGGTGGCATCGGCGGGCGCCGCGAGCGCGGCACGGAGGAGGGCGATCCCGCGGTCGACGTTGAGCGCCGTCCGGACGCCACCGAGCGACAGCCCGAGCTCCACGAGCGTGATCGCGACCGCGGGCTGCATCCCGACGACCACCGTGGTCGCGTCGAGCACGCGCGAGGTGGCGGCGATGTCGTTGAGCATGCGCCCGATGAAGGAGTCGACCACCGTGACCGACGAGATGTCGATCAACACGCCGCGCGCTCCGGTGGCCGCGACCTTCGCGGTGAGATCGTCCATCAGCGTCTGCGCGAGCGTGTCGTTGAGGTCCACCTGGATCGTCACCAGGAGGAACTCCCCCATCTGCAGGATGGGAATGCGCTCCATGGCGCCCCCGCCCGCGGTCATGCGCGCGCGGGGGTCTGGCGCAGCGGAACGCCGTTCGCCGCGCCCACCCGCGTGAAGGCGAGGCGCAGCGCGTCAGCGAGCGTGGCCTTGGTGGTCACGTCGGTCAGGTCCACGCCGAGATGCACGATCGTCTGCGCGATCTGCGGCCGGATCCCGCTGATGATGCAGTCGGCTCCCATGAGGCGCGCCGCGGTCACCGTCTTGAGCAGGTGCTGCGCGGTGAGCGTGTCCACGGTCGGGACCCCGGTGATGTCGATGATCGCGACCTCGGCCCCCGTTTCCACGATGCGCTGCAGGAGCGTCTCCATCACCACCTGTGTGCGCGCGCTGTCGAGCGTGCCGATCATGGGGAGCGCGACGATGCCGTCCCACAACTTCACCACCGGGGTCGACAGCTCCATCATGTCTTCCTGCTGCCGCGCGATCACCTCCTCGCGGCTCCGCTGATACACCTCCACCGTGTAGAGCCCGAGCTGGTCGAGGAGATGGCCCGCGGCCGCCATCGTGTCGATGACCTGGTCCGGGCCGCCGGGCACGGCCCGCCGGAGCCGGGCGTAGAGCGGCCCCTTGAGCGAGAAGACGAACATCGCCGTCTCCGACGGGGTGAACCCCTGGAGGCTGCGCGCGCGCGACAGGGTGCCGAGCACGCTCCGTACGCCGTCGTACGCCGGGGCCTGCACGTCGCGGACGTTCCCCGTCATCACCGCCTGCCGGAGCGTGGCGAGGAACTCGGCGGCCTGGGCGTTCAGCTCGCTGTCGCGGATGAGGTCCGGGCGCCGCACCGTGCTGCGTTGGCCGGCGAGCCACTCCGTGAGGAGCTCGGCTTCGTGCTCTGCGAGCACGGTGGCGATGGGGTGCTGCGCATCGCGCGCGTGGCGTGCGTCGGCGCGTGCGTCACGTACGGGACGCTGGGCACGGCGTTCAGGGGTGCGGGCCACGGCATCGGCTCCGGGAAAGAGTCAGAGCACGGCGCGATCACTTGGCCGCGAGCACGCGCCCGGCACCCAGGTGATCGAAGTTGAGCAGGGTGTTGAGGACGAGCGTGTAGCTCCCGATCGTCTCCCCGCGATAGATCGGGTTGTTGCCGAAGAGCACCACGTGCCCCTTCTCCACCGGTACGTCCACGACGACGGGGCGCTCGGCGATGCCGCTCCCGCCGTCGAGGAGTCCCGAGGCGAGGAGGCGCGACTTCCCGACGAACCGCAGCGCGACGCGCGGGCGCTGTGCGGGGGGGATGACGGTCAGCGGGTTCTGCAACTGCTCGTCCGTCACCGGCTCCGCCTCCCACGGTGCCACCGACGGGCGCGACGGCGCCTCGAACTTCGGGTCGAGCGCAGGGCGCCCCTGCACCACGTCGGGGTCGTCGGCCGTGCCGCGCCCGGTGGCCCGCGGGGCGTGGTCGCCGCCCCGGTCGTCGTCATCCTCGCCGCGCCCCACCGTGTTGCTCACGCGGAAGCTCTCGCCGTCGTCGCTGTACACGGTGAGGGTGTCGGGGATCCCGTACACGATCGGGCTCGCCGAGTCCACCGCCGTCGCCCGAAGGAGGCTCCCCACCACGTGCCCCGACGGCGGATGGTGCTCGCTCACGCCGTGCGTGAGCCCGTACGAGATGGCGAAGTCGGCCGTGTTCCCCACGGTCACGAGCACGCCGCCGTTCGCCACGAACTGCTGCAGGTGCGCGAGCCCGCTCCAGCCGAGCCCCGGGCGGATGTCGTCGGTGGCATCGATGACGCCGATGTTGGGCGTGAGCGCGGTCTTCTTCCACGGCATGGCGTTGCGCCACATGGGCATCCCGGCGATGATCGCGCGCCCCCCGGCCCCGCTGGGGGGGAAGAGAATGACATCGTACTTCGCGTTCAGGTTGGGGTCGCGGGCCACGTCCTGCACGTTGATGTACCTGTACGGAAGCCCCAGGGCGTCGAACGCCTGGCGCCACCATCCGTCGCTCTGCGTCCCCATCCACGTGTGGAGGATCGCCACGCGCGCGGCTCGGGCCGGGTGCATCGCGACCGCCGGAGCGGACGGAAGCCCGTACGCCTCCAGACCGAGCGCGCTGACCACGCGATCCAGCTCCTCCGCCGACACCCCACGCACGATGAACGAGCCGCGCCCGAACCGCCGTCCCTGGGCCTCGAACGGCGCCTCGGCCACTTGCATGTCCGCCTTCGCGAGGCGATAGCGGAGCACGGCCAGCCCATTGTCACCGTTGTGATCGATTGCGAAGACCGTGCCGCGGCCGCGGACCCCGCCCGGGGCGCGCACCGAGTCGATCACGCGGGTCATCGGCGCGTCGAGCACCTTGGGGTCGGTCACCCGCACCGCCTCCACGGCGAACAGCTCGGGGAAGGTCCACCCGGTGTCGTCGTACGGGTGCTTCTGCGGGTCGTCCGGGCTCCAGTACTGGTAGTCGAGCAGCGCGTCGGCGATGCGCGAGTACGGCTGGTCCATGCGGACGATGTAGCTCCCGGCCGGGAACTGCCGCGTGGCCGGTGGGCGCGCCGCGTCGCCCGTGGCGCTGTCCCCCTTCCCCCGCGACGGGAGCGTCACGGTGAACGGGGCCGTGGCGCGGGAGATCTCCACGTGCTGCTTCTGCAGGATGCGGAGGAGCTCTGCCTGCGCGCCGGGGCGCGGGTCGTTCGCCGGGAAGATGTACGCCGCCGGCCCCTCGGTGTGCGCCTTGGCGATCGAGCGCTTGCTCTTCTCGTAGAAGTTCTTGAGGAACGTGCGCCGCTCGGTGGCGAAGTAGTTGAGCGAGACGAGGAGCCCCGTCTCCTCGTAGTTGTTGTTGTTGCGGAGCGACCAGCGCACGCGCGGGAGCGGCGGGTTCTGGCGGTACCAGGTCCGCTCCGTCTCGCTCGGCGAGAGCGTGCGCTCGAGCGTCTCCGCCGTGCCGCCGTTCCCGAACGTCTCGTAGAGGCGGCTGATGCCGTTGTGCATCGCCGCCATGAACATGAGGTAGCCGGGAGACCAGGTGTCGAAGTCGCCATGCGCGAACACCCCGGGCATCCCGAAGCGCGTCATCTCCTGCACGTTGTTCCACCCGATCATCATCCACTCGTTCGTGAGCAGCGGGTCGATCCACGCGTTGTACGGCCCGTCGCCGATGGTGTTGTCGTACAGGAAGGGGACGGACTCGTGCAGGTCGTGGAGCACCTGGGCGTGCCAGGCGAGATAGGTGTCGAGCACGTTCCGCGAAAGCGCGAGGGTGAGCGCCATGGCGTCGCGGTTGTTGTCGTGCGCCACGTAGTGCCCCCAGTACTGGAGGCGCGGGTACGTCTCCCCGGGGTGCGCCATGTGCCAGCGGAAGACGTCCACCTCGCGGTCGCGCCCGTCGACCTCGACGATCGGGGTGATGAGCGTGATCAGGTTGTCGCGGATGTGGCGGATGTACGGGCTCTCATCGACCGCGAGGCGGTAGGCGAGCTCCATGAGCGCGGTCGGCGCCCCGGTCTCGGGGGAGTGGATGGTGCCGGTGATGTAGTACACGGGGACCGCGCGGTCGATGAGCGCGGCGGCCTGCCGGTCATCCATCCCGATGGTCCGCGGATCGGCGAGCTTGGCGAGGATGGCGCGGTTCTCCTCCGCGCGGTCCAGGATCGACTCGGCCGCAACGGCGACGGCGATCATCTCGCGCCCTTCCTCGGTCTTCCCGATCGAGTACACGCGCACGCGCCGCGTCGCCTTGGCGAGCTGGCGCATGTACGCGTAGACCTCGGTGGAGTAAGGGAGCTTGGTGGGCGCCCCGGCGATGTCGCCGAGCACGGCGGCCGGCGTGGGGACGGTGGGGGAC
>JADGGM010000106.1 GCA_019689955.1 Gemmatimonadaceae bacterium | reverse complement strand
CGCCCCCCCCCCCCCCCCCCGCGCCCCGCGCCCCCCCCCCCCCGGCGCGCTCGTGGCGTACGCGCTCGCCGCGGCGGCGCTTCTCCTCACGAACGTCGTCGCGGGGCCGCTCCTGCTCGCGCTCAACCTCGACGCCGCGATCGCCCTCGCCCGCCGTCCCGCCCCCGGCGCGCGCCGCGCGGCGATGGCGTGGCTCGCCGCCAACGCGGCCGCGGGGGCGGTCTTTCTCCTCTGGGCGTCCTCGGTGGGGCTCGGCGTCGCCGCGGCCACGCAGGGGTGGCGCCCCCCGCTCGGCGTGCTCGGCGCGGTGCGGGCGCTCATCCAGTACCCACTCACCGCCGTGCACGGGACGTACTTCTACGTCCACGACTTCGCCCGCATCGCCCGCGAGGTCGTCGCCACGCGGCACCTCGCGATCCTCGTGCACGAGTGGCGCTACACCGTGGCCGACCCGCTCGCGCTCCTCGCCGTCGTCGCCACGCTGCGCAACGTCCCGCGCCGCCTCTGGACCGGCCGCGCGCGCCCGCTCGCGCTCGCGCTCATCGTCCCGCTCGGGATCGCGACGATCGTCTCCGTCTCGCGCCAGGTCGACCTCGGACGCTACATCGGGTTCGCCTCCCCGTTCCTCTTCCTTCTCATGGGGGCCGGGCTCGCGCGCATGCGCCGCGGGCCGCGGCTCCTCTCCCTCGCCGTGCTCCTCGTGGCCATGGTGCTCGGCATCCAGCGCTACGCCGGCGTGACCACGCGCGACAGCGACTACCGCCCCGTGGCCCGGCAACTCGCCCGCGCCGCGCAGGACGGCGCGACCACGGTGCTCCTCGAGCCGGACGTCCCGGCCGGGATGCTCGCGTACTACCTGCGCCACACCCCCGGCGTCACGATGCGCCGCGTGACCGGCGGCGATGGCGTCGCGCGGTGGCTCGCGGCGTCGCACGGCGCGCCGGCGTGGCTCGTCTTCGATTACCGCTCGCACCTCTTCGGCGCGTCGCCCCAAGCGCTCGAGGAGACGCTCGGCGCCCGCGTGCTGCGCGACCGCTACGAGGGGGGTGTGCGCCTCGTGCTCGTCGGCGCGCGCCCCTCGAACTCCGCGATCGCCGACTCGAAGAGCACGTAGCGGTAGTCCCCGTCGCCGTTCCCCGCGCAGGGGAGGTCGGCCCCCACCCGCACGCCGTCGGACCCCGTCGCCGGCATCGTCCCCGACGGCGGGGAGCCGTCGTACTTGACGGCAAACTTTATGCGATGCCGGCCGCGCACGGCCTGCGGCGCGTGGTAGTTCGCGCCCACGCACGCCCCCTCGGCGAACTGATCGAGCACCGTGTCGATCGCGATCGCGCCGCGCCCGTCGGCCGGGCGGCTGGCCAGCGTGTACGTCACGCCATCCACCGCCAGGTCCAGCTCATACCGGCGATGCGGCACGAGCCCCGACGCGCGCAGCGTGAACGCGAAGCGGTCCCCGCTCGGTCGGTACCAGACGCCGCCGGTCGGTGCGCCCGGCGTCGGGGGGATCGGCCGGAAGAGCGAGTCCTTCTGCACCAGCGCGATGTGCGCCACCCCGCCGCGCGCCGGCGGATGCGCCGTGCGCGCCGCGTGGCTCCGAACGAGGATCACCGTGATGGCCGTGGCAGCGACCGGAAAGAGCAACGCCCGCACGACGTTTGCGAGGGGGATGCGAGACGGCTTGTCGCGGCTGGAAGGGATCGTCATGCGGGTCGAAGCGTTGGTGCCGAGATGGTCGCGCCTCCACACTGGGCCGGCCGGCGCGGCACGTGATGATCTCCTACCCCACCGCCGCCCGATCGGCGTGCATGCCCCGGCGCTGATCGCTCTCCTTGCAAGCCTCGCGCTCTACCTGCTCGTTCTCGCCCTCATCGCCGGGATCGGGGACCAGGACGCCGCGCTCCACGCGCTCTATACCCGCTTCCCCGCCGAACCGTCGCGCCTGCTGAGCGTGTGGTCGCGCCCGCTGTTCGCGATCCCGTACCTCCTCCCGGCGCAGCTCGGCTACCCCGCGATGCGCGTCTTCACCGTGCTCGTCTGTGCCGCGGCGGCCTGGCTCACGTACCTCATCGCACGGAAGATCGCCCCGCGCGGTGCATGGATCGCGATCCCGCTGGTGCTCCTCCAGCCGAGCCTGCTCGCCGTCGGCACGGACACGATGACCGAGCCCATCTTCGCGCTCGCGCTCGCGGCGGGGCTCCTCGCGCTCGCCCGCGATCGCCTGCTGATCGCCGCCGCGATCTGGTCGTTTCTCCCGCTGGCGCGCCCGGAAGGGCTCCCCATCCTGGGCCTCCTCGGGCTGCTCTGGCTCCCGCGCGCGGTGCGCGAGCGGCGGTTCCGCGCCGCGGTCGCGCTCCTCCCGCTCGGCCTCGTCGTCTGGGAAGTGGTGTGCGTCATCGTCACACGCGACCCGCTCTACCTCGTGCACACCTTCCCGTGGACCGTCGGCTCCTCGCCCGCGCACGGTACCGTGCTCCACTACGTGCACCGGTGGCCCGCGATCGTCGGCTGGGGCGTGCTCGTCCTCTCGCTGGTCGGCGTGTGGCCGAGCTGGCGGCAGCCGCTCCTGCGACTCTGCATCATCATGGTTGCCGCGATCGTGCTGGTCCACACGTACCTCTTCGCCTTCGGCAAGATGGGCTCGTGGGGGTTCGACCGGTACTTCGCGACGCTCGCCCCGGCCAACGCGCTCGTCGCGGTCGCGGGGGTCGGGTGGCTCGATCTGCGTGTCATCGGTCCGCGCCTGACGAACCGGCTCGTGGCGCTCCTCCTCGCGCTCGAGGCGTGGCAGGCGTTCACGATGGTCGTGTTCCAGCCGATGAACTATCTCGCCGGTGCCACGCGCGACGCGCTCCGCGTCGCGGAACGGCAGCTCGACCTTCGCGGCCGGACCTTCGTCTCCACGGACCATTTCGGCTACGTGTTCTTCGACGACGACTCCGGCTCGCGCCTCCTCCCCGTCGCGACGCACGATGTCACCGCGCCCGCCGTCGCGCGATTCCCGCGCGGCACGGTCGTGCTGTGGGACGACATGATCGGCGACTGGTGGTTCCACCTCTCGCTCGACGACTTCACCTCGCGCGGCTATCGCGTGCTCTGGTCGCGCGAGAAGCTCCTCGGCTCGCGCTTCGCCGAGGAGCTGGAGCGGATCCCGCTGCTGCGGAACGGCCGGTTGTACCCGTGGCTCGGGATGTCTCCCACGCGCCCGGTGCACCAGGCGTTGCTCGTGCGCGAGTGACGCGCGGCCGCGTCAGCGGGCGGCGCTGTCCCCGGCGAGCGCCACGTCGTGCCGGCCGAAGAGGACGTAGTCCCAGCGGTTGTCGCCGTTCCCCGCACAGGGGAGGTGGTTCCCCGGCGCGGTGAGCGGCGACGTGCCCGAGGCGCTCGGCGACGAGCCATCGGTCTTGATCGCGACGCGCAGGACCTGCACCTGCGCCAGCGCGCGCGGCGCGTTCGCCTCCCCGCCGACGCAGACCTGGTCCGCGAACTCGGTGAGCACGCCGTGCCCGGCGATCGCGCCGGAGGCATCCGCGCGCAGGCTGGCGACCGCGTAGCGCTCCTGGCCATCGGTCGCCAGCTCGACGCGGTACGCGCGCGCAGGCGTGAGCTGCCGCGCGCGGACGTACCACTCGAGGGCGCCGTCGTCGAGGCGGAACCAGAAGCTCCCGGGCGGCGGCACCGATGGGTCCGATACGCTCGCCGCGGGGAGCAGGTCAAGACGCGAGAACCCCGGCGAGAGCGTGTCGGGCACCACGACCGCAGCGGCCGTATCGGTGGCGCTCCCCGGCGGCGTGTCATCCGTGCCGCACGCGGCGAGGAGCATCACCGCGGCGAGCGTGAGGGCGAGGGACGCGCGCCGCATCGCGTCAGGCCGCCGGGCGCGAGGGGAGCTGCTCCAGCGCCGCGGCCTCCGCCGGCGGGGCCGCCCTGCGCGCCACGACGCGGTGCCCGACGGAATACGCGCCGACGAGGAGATACCCGAAGGCGAACAGCACCAGGAAGGGGATCGCGCCGTACTCGCGCGTCTCGATCGCGTACACGATCGCCGCGACGGTGTACGCGCCGAGCACCAGCTCGATGATGACCACCCAACTGAACCGGCTCCGATACCGCAGCCGGTGCCAGCGCTGCGCGCGCGAGGTGACGTCGTACTTCGGCGTTCGCAGGAACGGGCTCCGCTTCCCGATCCACGCCTCGAGCGCGGCCTTGGCGTTGTTGACGCTCAGCCCGATCGCCTGCCCCAGGAAGAGCGGGAAGTACCACATGCGCCGCACCCAATCGCGGTGCAGCACGCGCTCGGCCTCGCCGTGGTACGAGTACGTCCCGAAGAGCGAGAACAGGAAATACGCCGACACCGGCCACGCGAGGCGGATGTTGTGCGTGTGCGCCGCGTAGACCACCAGCGGGTTGAGGATCCCGACCAGGAGGAGGAACGGGTACGTGCTGTTCGCCAGCAGGTGCAGCGTCCCCTGGAGCTTGAGCCACGGTGAGATGTTCGCGCGCCAGAGGTGCGGGAGGAGCTTCTTGGCCGTCTCCTGCGTCCCCTTGGTCCAGCGGAACTGCTGCGCCTTGAGCCCGTGCACGTCCACCGGGAGCTCGGAGGGGCAGGTGAGGTCGCAGAGGTACTCGATGCGCCACCCGGCGAGCTGCGCGCGGTAGCTGAGATCGAGGTCCTCGGTGATGGTGTCGTGGTGCCACCCGCCCGCGTCGCGGATGCACTTCGCGCGGAGCACCGCGCCCGTGCCGTTGAAGCCGAGGAAGAGCCCCCCCCACGCGCGCGCCGGCTGCTCGATCCCGAACTCCGCGTCGAGGCCGATCGCCGTGGCGTGGGTGAGCGGGGAGTAGTCCTCGTTGAGGTACGTCCACCGCCCCTGGACGATCCCGATGCGCGGATCCGCGAAGTGCGGGAGCGCGCGGCGCAGAAAATCGCGCGGGATCACGAAGTCCGCGTCGAACACCGCGACGAACTCGCCGCGCGCGCGCTCCAACCCGTACGCGAGCGCCCCGGCCTTGTACCCCGTCCGGTCGCTGCGATGGAGGTGGACGATGTTGATCCCCTCCTCGCGGTAGCGCTGCACGAGCGTGCGCGTCAGCTGGAGCGTCTCGTCCGTGGAGTCGTCGAGCACCTGCACCTCGAGCAGGTGGCGCGGGTAGTCGACCTCGCACGCGGACCGGATGAGCCGCTCGGCGACGTAGTACTCGTTGTAGATCGGGAGCTGGATCGTGACCATCGGCGCGTCGTGGTCGCTCAACGGCGGCAGCGTCTCGTTCCGCCGGTGCGCATGCTCCCGGCGCAGGGAAACGAGTATGTAGCGATTGAGGCTCACCAGCGACAGGACGGTGAGGGCGACGACGTAGAAAGCGAGCAGGATGACGAACATGAGGGTCAGGCCGGCGTGTGCGCGCGGTCGATGGAGCGCGCCGCGTCCGGCACCGTCTGCGTGGTCAACGTGGTCGTGGTTGAGGATTGTGACACGGCTCACACTCGGGCAGAGGTGCGGGCGTTCCCTCGCGCACCTGTGCGCCGACGCCCGATGCGGCATTCACCGAAAGGCTCGCACGACCGAGGCAATCGGTATGCCGTCCGGTGACAAAGGCGTCAGGCGACGCGAGCCGCGGCGTCGCGCGGCGCAGTGCCGCGGCGGCTGGTCGGCACCTGGCGGCCTCCCGGTGCGTGCACCGTGCACGTCGCGCGCCATGCACGCGCGGCGCGCTCGTGGCGCGGTCGTGGCGCGTGCATCGCGCCGCCCATGCGCGGCTCGCGTGGCCGGTGCGCGCTCTGTAGTTTTGCTCGCATGAAGCGCGGAATCTTCGTCGTGGCAGAGCTTACCGGCGACGCCTTGGAGGAGGTGCGGGCCATTCAGCGGTGGGCCGATCCGAAGCTGGCGAGCGGGACCACACCGCACGTCACCCTGGCCGGCTCCTCAGGGGTGGGACCGATCCCGGAGGACACTCCGATCGAGCGGCTCGAGGCGCTCCTGGAGCCCATCGCGCGCTCGACGCCGCCGATCACGGTGCACTTTGGCCCGCCGATGCGCTTCATGCAGACGGAGATCATCGTGCTTCCGCTCGACCCGCACGGGCCGCTGCGCACGCTGCACGAGCGGATCGCGACGAGCGGGCTCCAGTTCGAGCGCGCGCGCTTCAGCTTCTCTCCGCACTGCACGCTGAGCTTCTTCCCCACGCTCACGCCGGCCACGGAGCGCCGCCTGCTGCGCGTGCGCGTGCGCACGCCGGTGGTGATCGGGAGCGTGCAGCTCTATCTCACGGTGGGGCCGCAGCCGGCGCGCAAGCTCCTCGACCTCACGCTGGGCGTGGGGGGGAAGCGGGCCGCCGGCGCGCAACGGTAGCCCGCCGCCGGCTCCCCTCCCACCGCAGCACCACGGTGCCGACCACCAGCGACTCGCTGCGCGGGATGATGACCGGCGCGAACTCGGGGTTGAGCGAACGGAGCTCGATCGCCGTGCGACGCACGGCGCCGACGCGCTTGACGACGTACCCGTCGTCGGGACGGCGGGCGACGATGACGCTGTCGCGCACGAGGCGCGGCCCGAGCCGGACGAGGACCACGTCCCCCGAATGCATGAGCGGCGCCATGCTCTCCCCGGAGATCCGCAGCGCGACGTAGCGGCCACGCGGGAGCTCGGGAGAGCGCGGCAGCTCGATCCAGCTCTCGCACTCCGCGTCCCACAGCTCGCGCCCCGCCCCGGCCGCGGCGGCGAGGTCGAGGAGCGGAGCGTTTCCGGCGGCCGACGCGCTGTCGATCACCTGCGAGAGCAGCCCCACCGTCGGTGCCCGCCGCTCCTCGGGCGGGTGATCTACGCATCCGACGGGGAGGCGCGCGGCGGCCACGCGCGCGCGGATCTCGCGCGCGACCGCGACGACGCGCTCCGCGGGCCATTGCCTCGCCCCTCCGCCCCCTTCGCTCGACGTCGTCTTCATTGGTCCTCTCCCCCCTCTTCGGGCGTGGCGCGCTCCAGAAAGCGGGTGAGCTCACCGCGTTCCGCCCCCTCGCACGCGGCCACGTACGCCACCGCCGCGGCGCGCAGCCGCCGGCGCAGCCGGGCGACGCGCTTGGCCATCGCCGCCACGCCGATCCCCAGCCACTCCGCCATCTGCCGATGGGTCACGTGCTGCCCCAACCAGGCGATGATCCGGCGCTCCTCCTCGTTCAGCGATGCGTCGAGCGCGGCGGCCAGCCGAGTGAGCGCGGGGCGAACGGTGGGCGGCTCCCACGAGGCACCGCGACTCGCGCGCAACGATGCCTCCGAGCAGAGATCGAGCACCGTGCGCTCGTGGTGCGTGTCGAGCTCCGTCAGCGCCGCGTCCCCCAACCGCTGCCGGCGCGCGACGTCGCGATGCCGGTTCATCGCGCGATGCCGCACGCACGTCACGAGGTACGCCGCGATCGACCGCGGCACGCGCGCGCCGGGATACGTCAGTCGCTCCGCCATGTCGCCCAACACCTCCACCACGAGCGCGTCACGGTCCTCGGGCGCCACTCGCGCGAGCTGCGCCTGCCGAAGCAGAAGCGGGTGAAAACGTGCGACGAACTCGACGAACGCGCCTTCTTCGTCGCGTCGCATGGCCATGACCAGCTCTCGCTCTCCCAACCCGGCGTACCGATCGTCCGGCCGCGGGTGCTCCTCATCCGGCACCCCGCGCTCGCTCCGTCGCTGCTCGGCTCGACGCACCGCTCCTCCACTCACACGCTCCGGTCTGGCCCTTTCCCAGATGACACGGCAACTGGACAAGGGAGGGGAGACGATAGTAGTGCCGAACAAACACCGAAGCAAGGGCGCACAGAATGTTACAGCGCCCCCCAATCGGCGCGGCGTGCTCCTGCTAGCGGACGATGAGCAGCCCGGTGAGCCCGTTGAAGTCGTCGTTCACGGGGGTGAGCCCCGGAGGAACGCGCCACGCGCCGCCATCCACGCGCACGTTCATCCGGTGTGCGCCGGGCGGGATGGCGAGGGTGGTGCTCCACCGCCCCGCGGCATCGCGCGTGAGCGCGACGGGGATCCAGTCGGTGAAGTCGCCCATGATCTCCACCTGGTGCGCCTCCGGGAGCTCCACGGCGATCGTGCGCTTCCCGTTCGTGGCATCTCCCACCACGATCGCGCCGCGCGCGGCGTCGCGTTTGCGCCGCCCCGCACGGGTGGGCGCGGGGGGGGGTGGCGCCG
>JADGGM010000105.1 GCA_019689955.1 Gemmatimonadaceae bacterium | reverse complement strand
TGTGGGGGGTGGAGCACGAGGGGATCGTGCCGGACATCATGACCATCGGGAAGGGGTTCGGCGGGGGGTTCCCGATGAGCGGGCTCCTCATCCGTGAGCCGGTAGCGCACGCGAAGCCGTGGGCGAACCCGAGCGGGAGCTCGTCGAGCTACGGCGGCAATCCGCTGGCCGGTGCCGCGGCGCGCGTGACGCTGGAGACGATCCTCGAGGAGGGGCTGGTGGAGCACAGCCGCGCGCTCGGCGCGGTGATGCTCGCCGAGATGCAGCGGTGGGAGGAAGAAGTGCCGATCGTGAGCGACGTGCGCGGGCGCGGGCTCATGATCGGGATGGACCTCGTCGTCCCCGGGACGCGGACGCTGCTCGACAAGAAGCTCACGCGGTGGGTGTTCGACACGCTCCTCGCGCGCGGCGTGCTGGCGATGATCTACAACCCCGAGGTGCGGATCAATCCTCCCCTGGTGATCACCGAGGAGCAGGCGATGGAAGCGCTGGCGATCATGAAGGACGTGTTGCTCGAGGCCTCGGACCGGGTGGCGCGCCCATGACGTCGATCGCCGGTTCGATCCCGAGCTACGCCCCGCACACGGCGCGCGCCCCGCGCACGTACCGCGGCGCGGTGATCGGCCTGGGCGGGATCGCGCGCCAGGGGCACCTCCCCGGCTTCCTCGACGATCCCGCGGTGCGCGAGCGGCTGCGCATCGTCGCCACGGTGGACGCGGGCGCGGGGGTGACGCCGGTGGACGGCGTCCCGCACTTCGCCGACCGCGCGGCGCTCCTGCGCGCCGGGCCGATCGACTTCGTGGACATCTGCACGCCCACCGCGTCGCACCTGGAGCTGACGCTGTGGGCGCTGGAACACGGCTACCACGTGCTGTGCGAGAAGCCCGTCGCCGTGACCCGCGCCGAGGCGGCGCGCATCGCGGATGCGGCGCGCGCGGCGGGGCGGATCGTGATGCCGTGCCATCAGTATCGCTACAACCCGGCGTGGCGCCGCGTCCGCGCGTGGCTCGACGAGGGGGCGATCGGGCGGTGGCACCTCGCCGAGCTGCACGTCTACCGGTTGATGGCCGACCGCGGGACGAGCGCCGCGGCCACGCCGTGGCGCGGGCTCGCGGCGCACAGCCGCGGGGGGGTGCTCCTCGACCACGGGACGCACCTCATCTACCAGATGCTCGACGCGGCCGGCGTCCCCGAGGCGGTGCGCGCGTGGACGGGGCAGCTCCGCCACGCCGACTACGACGTCGAGGACAGCGCGCAGCTCCTCTTCGAGTACCCGGGGCGGCTCGGCGCGATGTTCCTGACGTGGGGGGCGCGCCACCGCGAGAACCGCGTGCGCTTCATCGGGGATTGCGGCACGATCGAATGGATCGGCGGGACGCTGCGGCTGGAGCGCGACGGGACCGAGACGTCGTTCGACTACCGCGCGGCGCTGGACAAGCGCTCGTACTCGGCGTGGTTCTCCGCGCTGTTCGCCGCGTTCGCGGACGCCATGGACCGCGGCATCCAGGAGCCGCACCTGCGCGACATCGCCGACGTAGCCGCCGTGCTCGAGGGCGCGTACGAGTCCGCCGCGACCGGCTGCCGTGTGGTGGTGGAGCGCGCGGAGGACGGGCGCTGACGCGGTCCTCGAGCGGCGACGAACGATCGCGCGCAGGCCGGGCTCCCCGGCCCGCGCGTCGCGTTCAGCCGAAGAGGAGGAGCACGTCGTACAGCGCGTGGGTCCAGGCGACGATGCCGAAGCCGCGAAGGAGGTAGATCGCGCTGAAGAAGGTGCCGCCGACCATCCGGAACACGAACGACCGCACCCGCAGCGTGTCGCCGTACGGCCCCACGTAGTGCGAGGCCGAGAAGATCACCGCGCCGAGCACCGTGGCGACGGCACCGGCGACCCACTCCCGCCACCCCAGGAGCCGCCGCGCCACGACGGCGAGCGCGGAAACGAGGATCACGCGGAAGAGCAGCTCCTCGTAGAGCCCCGCGCCGAGCGAGACCATGAGCTGGGTCCACACGTCGAGCCGGTCCATGGGCCCCAGGGCGAGCACCCCGACGGCCCCCAGGAGCCGCGCGGTGATGACTCCGACCACCACGCCGAACGCCAGCGCGAGCGCCACCGACTCGGCGAACATCGCGCCGAACATCCAGCCATCGAGCCCGGCCCCGCGCGCGGCCACGTCGCGCCGCACGAGCCACACGCACACCCCGATGAGCACCACGCCGAAGAGGAGCGGCCCGTGCGTGCCCGCCAGGAACACGAACAGCGACTTGAGCATCACGTCGGCGCCGTTGCGCACGCCGCCCGTCTCGCTCCGCGGGAGGAGCGCGGCGAGGGTCTCGTACAGGACGAGGAGCGGGAGGGCGAAGAGCAAGCTGTAGCGCGGCGCCCGTGCGGCGCGCCAGTACCCCGACAGCGCGCGGCTCGGGGCGAGCGTCGACGACATACCGAAGCGGAGCGGAGTGGATGACCAGCGATCCCGTGTGCTCCCTACGCGCCGGCACACGGGATCGTTTCGAAACCGCCACTCAAGCTAGCGCACCGCGCCGCGCCCCGGCAGCGCGCTACAGCAGCTCGTGCACCTTGTCGCGGAAGAGGGTGAGCGCGATACGCCCCCCCTCGGGCTGCCCGCGCAGCAGCGCCTCGCCGAAGTGGAGCGCCTGCTCCGCCGTCACCTTGGGGGGCATGGGCGGCTCGTTGGGGTCGACCAGGACCTCGACGACCGCAGGCTTCCGGGCTCGGAGCGCGCGCTGGAGCGCGGGGCGGATGTCCTTCGGCCGTTCCACCGTGAACCCCACCCCGCCGCACGCCTCGGCGTACATCGCGAAGTTCAGGTTCTGGAGCTCCACGCCGTACTCCGGGTTCCCGAGGAAGACCACCTGCTCCCACTTGATCTGCCCGAGCACGTTGTTCTTGACGATCACCACCACGATCGGGAGCCCGTACTTCACCGCGGTGAGGAGCTCTCCCATGAGCATCGTGAAGCCGCCATCGCCCACGAACGCGACCGACTGCCGGTCGGGGTACGCGAGCTTGGCCGCGATCGCGTAGGGGAGCCCCGGCGCCATCGTCGCGAGCGTGCCGGAGCAACTGAACTGCTGGTTGCGCTTCATCCGGAGCTGCCGGGCGATCCACGTGGTGACCGTCCCCGAATCGGTCGAGATGATGGCGTCGTCATCGAGCAGCTCCGACAGCTCCCAGGCGACGCGCTCGGGCTTGATCGGCGTGTCGTTGCGGCGCGCGCGCTTGTCCATGAGCGCCCACCAGTCGCGCATCCCCTTCTGCGCCTCTCTGAGGAAGCTTCGGTCCTTGTTGCGCTTGAGGTGCGGGAGGAGCGCGCGCAGCGTGGGCTTGGCGGACCCCACGAGCCCCACTTCCACGGGGTACCGCAGGCCGATGCGGTCCGCGCGGATGTCGATCTGCACGCCGGGGGCGCGCGCGGGGTCGGGGAGGTACTCCATGTACGGGAACGACGAGCCGACGATGAGAATCGCGTCGCACCCCTCCATGGCGTCGACCGACGGCGCGGTGCCGAGGAGCCCGATCCCGCCGGTCGTCAGCGGGTGGTCGTGGGGGACGACCCATTTGCCCAGGAGCGCCTTGACGAGCGGCGCGCCGATCCGGTCCGCGACGGCGAGGACCTCGTCCGTCGCGCCGAGCGCGCCCTGGCCGACGAGCATCACCGGGCGCGCGGCGCGGTTCAGGATGCGCGCCGCCTGCGCGAGCTGCTCGTCGCGCGGCACGATGAACGGCGGGGGCCACTCGGTGCTCGTGAAGTGGCGGCGCTTGTGCATCGACACCTTCCCGTTCGGCTCCGCCTCCTGGTAGTCCACCGGGAACGTGATGTGGGCGACGCCGCGCTCGTTGAGCGCGTGGCGGCACGCCTCGTTGACGAGCATCTCCACCTGGTTGGGATTGATCACCTCCTGGTCGTACACCGCCACGTCCTGGTACAGGAGCGCCATGTTGATCTCCTGCTGGTAGTGGCTCCCCTGGAGGTCGGAGTACGTCTGCCCGGTGATCGCGAGCACGGGGGCGCCATCGAGCTTGGCGTCGTACAGCCCGTTGAGGAGGTGGATCCCGCCGGGTCCGGAGGTCGCGAGGCAGCAGCCGAGGCGCCCGGTGTACTTCGCGTACGCACACGCCATGAACGCGGCAGCCTCTTCGTGGCGGACCTGGATGAAGCGGATCGCGTCGCGGCGCACGCGCAGCGCCTCCATGATGCCGTTGATCCCGTCCCCCGGGAGGCCGAACACGGTGTCCACCCCCCACGCCATCATCGTCTCGACCAAGACGTCGGATCCGTTGCGGGCCATCCTCGTGCTCCTCGGAACAAGGGTGACGCCCACCGCCGCACGTTACGTACCGCCTCCGAAGGCCCGCGTATCGCTCCCGCCGAACGCAACGAAGGCCGCGCGGGTGCGCGGCCTTCGCCGGTGATGCGGTGTCGGTGTCAGGTGGTCAGGTGCCGCCCGGCGTGGCGAACTCGGTCGCCTCATCGGGGCGAACGCCGTGCGTCCGGTCGTGGTACGCGGTCCCCTTCATCACGGAGGTCGCGAGCACGGCAATGCCGACGATGAAGATCACGGCAGCGAGGCCGTACTTGTTCCGGCCGACGCCGATGGCGAATGCGAGGATCACGAGGGACGCACCGAGCGCCCACCCGAAGACGAGAAGCCAGAGCACTCCCCCTCCCTTGGTCGTTGATGGCGCGGGCCGGCGCCAGACGTTGGCCCGCGGCTGGAGTCCTAACAAAGTGCGCCAGGTCATCCCCTCCCGTAAAGGGGGCGCGGGGCGCGAGCAGGGCATCGGCGGCGCTTCGGGGGGCTACGACCGGGGAACGGGAACGTTCACCCGGACCACCCGCACCTGGTCCGCGGTGCGCTCGAGGACGCTCACGGAGGCGGGGTCGACTTCCAGCCGCTGGAGGAAATCGAGCGGCATGCCCAGGTAGTAGGCGAGGAGGAGGCGGATCACGTCGCCGTGGCTGACCAGCGCGACGGTGCCGCCGTCGTGGCGCGCGTGGAGGCGGTCGACTTCGAGCACGACGCGGAGTTGCGTCTCCAGCGCGTGCTCTCCGCCGGGCGCGCGGGTCCCGCTGCGAAAGGTGTTGAAGCGGCGCCACTGGACGTCGTGCTCGAGCGCCGCGAAGCCGGCGCCGGTCCACCGGCCGAAGTCGACTTCGTCGAGCGCGGGGGACAGCTCCACCTCGAGCCCGTGCCGCTGCGCGATGGGACGCGCGGTCGCCTGCGCGCGCTCGAGCGGGCTGCTGTAGACGGCGTCGATCTGCTCGGCCCCGAGCGCGTCGGCGAGCCGCGCGACCTGCATGAGCCCCACGTCGTTCAGGTGCGTCCCCGCGGCCCGCCCGGCGATCACGCGCCCCACGGGGTCGCACAACGCGTGGCGGATGAGGAGGAAGGTGGTCATCGACGGGTGCGCCGCCCGGCGCTCACCGCGGGACGGCGAGCCCCGCGCCGGCATCCTCCGCCGCGCTCCGCCGGGCGCGCCCCGCACGGTCGGGGAGGACGTATCGGCGCACCATCTCCGCGGCGAACTCGGCGAACGCGGCGGGGTCGCGCGGAGGGCTCGTGTGGTGCGGCACGCGGCCGTGGTGCTCCGGCGTGAAACAGAGCGTCGCCAGCACGTCGAAGCCGCGGAGCGCGTCCATCATCCGGTCGAACCACCGCGCCGCGTCGGGGCGGCACCAGTCGGCCCAGCTCAACCCCGTGCGCAGCTTGCGGACCCCCATGCGCTCCAGCCACTGCACCGCGAGGTCGAGCCGGTGGTCTTCGAAGTGAAACCACTGGCAGATGCCGAGCGCCGGATCAAACCGCTCGAGCGCCGGCTTCGGCGTGCCGTCCTCGCGGATGAGCCCCATGTAGAAGTGCCGGTAGTACGCGCTCCCCTCGCTCTCGCGGTGCCGCGTCGTCGCCTCCCACGTGGCGGGGAGGTCGAGCAGGCTGTACCAGTACACGCGCTCGGTGCGATCCCGGAGCAGCGCGGTCGTCCGCTCCAGGCCGAACACCTGCACCTCATCGGCGCCGAAGGTGGAGACGCCGACCTCCGTGACCCACACCGGCAGGCTGGTCGCGTCCTCGATCTCGGCGATCTTGCGCGGCCAGTCGTTGATCGGCCAGTGGTTCCAGTCGAGCGGAAACCCGTGCACGGCGACGACGTCGAGGCGGTCGAGCACGCCGTAGCCGTCGAGCAGTCGGATGAACCCCGGATCGATCGGCGAGATGCCGCCGAGCACGAGCGGCAGCTCGGGGCAGAGGGCGCGCACGCGCTCCGCGGCGAGCGACGTCATCGTCGCGTACGCACGCCACTCCGGATCGGCGGGAAAGTCCCAGTGCGACTTGTTGTTCGGCTCGTTCCAGAACATCAGGGCGTCGATCATCGTCGCTCCTCCGCCAAAGCGAAGAAATCGCGCGCCCACGCGAAGCGCGTCCCCGCGCGCCGCGCGGCCTCGTGATCGGTCGGTGCATTGCCCACGAACAGCGTCTCCTCCGGCGACACGCCGTAGAAGGTCATGATGCGGAGGAGCATCCCCGCGGCCGGTTTGCGGCAGGCGCACGGCGTCTCGAGGCGGTGGGGGCAGAGCGTGACGGCCTCGGCCGGCGGGGCGATCCCCGTGGCGGCCTGGATCATGTCCATGAGCAACTGGTGCGCCGCGCGCACGGTGACGAGCCCGTATCCCACCTGGTCCTGATTCGACGCGACGCCGAGGAGGAGGTCGTGCGGGCCCCACGGCATGGCGCGCAAGCGCGCGGCCACGCCGGGGAGGAGCTCCCACTCGCCGGGCGCGCGCGGGGAGGGTTGACGGGGGACGCGCGTGCGGCGCAGGGTGTCGTCCGCGTCGAAGAGGTAGAGGCGGATGGGGGAGGCGTCACGCGGCATCCGAACCTCGCGCCACCGCGCGCTCGAGCGCGACCGCATACCGCTGAGCGGCTGCGCGCCACCGCGGCGCCTCCTCGGTGCCGACGAGCGTGTCGGCGGCCAGCGTCGCGTAGCCGTAGCGATACGCGAGATACGCGATGCGATAGAACGGGAGCCGCGCCACGATCCCGTGGTCGTCGGAGAGGTCGCGATAGCGGCGCACGAGCAGGCGCTGCGCGTCGAGCGGGAGCTCGTGCTCCACGCACGTCGCGGCGACGTCCCACGCCATGTCCTGCGGGCCCGGATAGAAGTGGTCGTCGTGGTGATCCGTCCCATCGCTCTTGAGGAGCGTCGCGTGCGGGCCGGGGCCGTCGCGCAGCCATTCGTATGGGAGCATGCGGCCATCGAGCGCGACGGCGGAGACATCGGCGCTCGGCGCGGCGAGCGCGGCGAGGGCGTCCGGAGTGGGGGCGCGCCGGGGCCCGAGCGCGTGCGCCGCGTTCGTGGCGACGAGGTGGAGCAGCTCCCCCATGCGCGGGGGGTCATCGGTGCGGAACTCGCGCGCGACGAACGCGAGGTACTGCGCCAGCCGCTCGACGAGGGCGGCGTCCGCCCCTCCCGCGGTGAGCGGCGCGCCGGGGGCGAGCTCGATGATGAGGAAGCCGTGCATCGCGCCGACCGCGCGTGGCGCGAACCCGGCCGCGGCGAGTCGCATGCCGCGCTCGCGCGCGAGGCGCCCCCGCGGGCCGAACCCCACGAACTTGAGCAACTGCGCGCCCGCGCGCCGCGCCGCCTCGCGCGTGGCCGGCGACGGCGCCGCCCGCAGCCGCGCGCCCCACGCCCGCGTGACCCAGAGATACTTGCGCCGCTCGTGCTGCGGGTGCACCGGGGGATACCGGCGCGGCGCGTCGAACCAGAGCGGGCGCCACCGTCCTGCGCCGACGTCGACGAAGTCCGCGCCCGGCGTCCCCAGCGCGCGCGCGAGCCGCCCGGAGTGCACCCAGAGCGCCTCGAACGAGACCGCGAGCTTGCGGTGACGCTGCCATCGCTCGCGCGCACCGGGCGAGACGAACCCCGCGCCGCTCGGGATCCAGCTCGGCAGGAGCACGATGCGGTCGTCCGGGATCCCGAACGACGCCAGCGCGCGCGACACGCTCGCGAACGACGAGCCGCTGAGCCCCGGCCCTTCGTCCGCGACCACGAAGAGCGCGTCCGCGTGTGCGCGCAGCACCTCGGCGAGCGACGGTGCGAGCGCGACATGGCGGTCGAACGGATGCCCGCGCGGGCGCACGGTGTACGAGTGGACCGTGCCCCGCCCCGTCTCCATC
>JADGGM010000104.1 GCA_019689955.1 Gemmatimonadaceae bacterium | reverse complement strand
GGGTGCCCGCGCGCCGCGCCCCGCGGTATCTCGTCCTACGCTCCCTGATCTCTCTCGCCCGGAGGACCTTGGTGCTCAGCGCCCCCCTTGCGCATCGACTCGCCCTCGCGGCCGCGCTCATCGCGACCGCCGGCGCGCTCCCCGCGCGCGCCCAGCAGACCACGTACGACAGCTCCCTCTTCGCCGCGCTGACCTGGCGCGAGATCGGCCCCTACCGCGGCGGCCGGTCGGTCGCCGTCGCCGGGTCCGCTGCGCGGCCGTACGAGTACTACATGGGGACCACCGGTGGCGGCGTCTTCAAGACCACCGATGGCGGCGCCAGCTGGCACCCGGTGACCGACAAGTACTTCGGCGGAACCATCGGCGCCATCGCGGTGAGCGAGTCCAACCCCGACATCGTGTACGTCGGCACCGGCGAGTACGACATCCGCGGGAACGTCTCGCACGGCGACGGCGTGTACAAGAGCACCGACGGCGGCAAGACCTGGACGCACGTCGGTCTCAACAACACGCGGCAGATCTCGCGCATCCGCATCGACCCCACCAACCCCGACATCGTCTACGTGGGCGCGCTGGGGCACGTGTGGGCGCCGAACCCCGAGCGCGGCGTGTACAAGACGACCGACGGCGGGAAGACGTGGAAGAAGATCCTCTTCCGCAACGACTCCACCGGCGTCTCGGACCTCATCCTCGATCCCAACGACCCCAACACCATCTACGCGGCGTTCTGGCAGGCAGGGCGCAAGCCGTGGCAGCTCGTGAGCGGCGGTGCGGGGAGCGGCCTGTTCAAGAGCACCGACGGCGGCGCCACGTGGACCGAGCTCACGCGCAACCCCGGGCTCCCCAAGGGGATCATCGGCGACATCGGGATCGCCGTGTCTCCCGCCAACTCGCAGCGCGTGTGGGCGATCGTGGAAGCCGATTCGGGGGGCGTCTTCCGCTCGGACGACGGCGGGAAGACGTGGACCCGGACCAACAGCGAAGCGAAGCTCCGCCAGCGCGCGTGGTACTACTCGCGCATCTTCGCGGACCCGAAGGACGCGAACACGCTCTACGCGGTGAACGTGGGCTTCTACCGTTCCACCGACGGCGGGAAGACGTTCAAGCCGATCCGCACGCCGCACGGTGACAACCACGATCTCTGGATCGCGCCGAACGATCCCAAGCGGATGATCGAGTCGAACGATGGCGGCGCGAACGTGTCGTACGACGGCGGGAAGTCGTGGAGCGACGAGGACTACGCGACCGCGCAGTTCTACCACGTGGAGACGACGACCGACTTCCCGTACCGCGTGTGCGGCGCGCAGCAGGACAACACGACGCTGTGCGGGCCGAGCCGGTGGCCGGGTGGGATCCCGATGGCCGAGTGGCACGATGCCGGGGGCGGCGAGTCGGGATACATCCAGGTGCGCCCGGACAGCACGAACATCATCTACGCCGGGAGCTACGCGTACCTCTCGCGGCTCGACACGCGCACGGGGCAGGAGCGCAACATCATCCCGTGGCCCGACAACCCGATGGGGCACTCGGCGGAGGACCTGAAGTACCGCTTCCAGTGGACCTTCCCGATCCTCATCTCCCCGCACGACCCCAACACGCTGTATCTCGGGTCGAACGTCCTCTTCCGGACGCGGAACGGCGGGCAGAGCTGGGACGTGGTGAGCCCCGACCTTACGCGCCACGACCCCTCCACGCTCGGCCCCTCGGGCGGACCGATCACGAAGGACCAGACCTCGGTCGAGTACTACGCGACGATCTTCGCCATCGCCGAGTCGCCGCTGGCGAAGGGGACGATCTGGACCGGATCGGACGACGGGCTCGTGTACCTCACGCGTGACGGCGGGCTGCACTGGACGAACGTCACGCCGAAGGAGCTCCCGCCGTGGACGCGCATCTCGATCATCGAGGCATCGCACTTCGCGCCGGGGACCGCGTATCTCGCGGCCAACCGGTATCAGCTCGACGACAACGAGCCATACCTGTACCGGACGACCGACTACGGCGCGACGTGGACGCGGATCGACGCCGGGATCCCGCGCACGCAGTTCACGCGCGTGGTGCGCGAGGATCCCGCGCGGCGCGGGCTCCTGTACGCCGGGACCGAGCGCGGGGTGTGGGTGAGCTTCGACGACGGCGCGCACTGGCAGTCGCTCTCGCTC
Source organism: Gemmatimonadaceae bacterium (assembly GCA_019689955.1). Taxonomy (GTDB): domain Bacteria; phylum Gemmatimonadota; class Gemmatimonadetes; order Gemmatimonadales; family Gemmatimonadaceae; genus JADGGM01. The sequence goes on along the minus strand of JADGGM010000104.1, from coordinate 6,141 downwards.
AACCTCCCGCCGGTGCCCGTGCACGACCTCGCGGTGAAGGACGGCGACCTCGTCGCCGCGACGCACGGGCGGTCGTTCTGGATCCTGGATGACCTGTCGGTGCTGCGGCAGCTCACGCCGGCGATCGCGGCCGCGCCCGCGCACCTCTTCACGCCGCGCACGGTGTACCGCGTGAACTGGGGGGGCGGCTTCCGCGCCGGCGAGAACGCCACGCACCCCGAGGGCGCGAACCCGCCGAGCGGCGCGGTCGTGTACTACACGCTCGCCAAGCCGAACCAGACCGTGACGCTCGACTTCCTGGACGCGCAGGGGAGGGTGATCAAGCACTTCACGAGCGCGCTGGACAGCGCGGGGCGCGCGGACAGCGTGCGCGCCGACAGCGTGCGGCGTGCCCGCGTCGACAGCCTGCGCCGCGCCGGCGTCCCCGAGGATTCGGCGAAGAAGCTCGCGGCCGCAATGGGGAAGGAGGTGGCGGACGAGGACGACGGGCCGCGCCGCCCCCCGCGCCCGCCGCGCGTGCCGAACAAGGCGGGGCTCAATCGCTTCGTGTGGGACCTGCGCTACCCTGACGCGAGCTCGTTCCAGGGGATGGTGATGTGGGCCGGCACCACGCGCGGGCCGCTCGCCGTGCCGGGAACGTACCAGGTGCGCATGACCGTGAACGGCGGCACGCCGGTGACGCGGCGCTTCGTGCTGAAGAAGGACCCGCGCCTCACCACCACGCAGGCCGACTTCGAGGCGCAGTTCGCGCTGCTCATCAAGATCCGCGACGAGGTGACGAAGGCGAACGACGCGGTGAAGACGATCCGCAACGTGCGGGCGCAGATCATGGAACGGAAGAAGACCGCGCCCCCCGCCTTCGGCGCGGCGGCGGACCGGCTCCTCGCGCAGCTCGGGACGATCGAGGACACGATCTACCAGACGAAGAGCCACGCGAGCGAAGACCCGCTCAACTACCCCATCCGCCTGAACAACAAGATCGCGGCGCTCACCGGCGTCGTCGCGAGCGCGGATGCGCGCCCCACGGCGCAGACATACACCGTGTTCGCCGAGCTCTCCAAGCAGCTTGATGCGGCGGTGGCCGAGCTGCACCGGACGCTGGACCGCGAGCTGCCCAAGCTCAACGCGATGCTCGCCGGAGGGGAGAAGATCGTACCGAGCACGGGGTTTTCCCCCGGGCGCGCGGGGGGGGGGCGCCCGCCCGGATGCGAACGAGCCCGCGGCGATTGCCGCGGGCTCTTTCGTGTGTGAGCCGGCCCGGGGTTTGGAAGAGTGAGCTCGTCCGGGCAAGGAGGTACCCGTCGCGACGAGTCACACCACCGGGACCGGCAGGTTCACGCGCCGTGCGCCGTCACGGGCAGGTCCCCTTGACGTCGTTCCAGTTCGCGTGCGGCTGCTGGCTCGGCGCCGGGACGTTCGGGTTCGTGTTCCGCTCCGCGGACAGCGGGTAGAGCAACCGCCGCGGGACCCCGCCGGGCGCCGGCGTGATCGCCGGGAGGCAGGTCCGCTTGTAGTCGTTCCACGGCTCGATCTGCTGGAAGAGTGCGATGTACTTCTCCGTGATGATGTCGTTGAGCGTGACGGAGCCCGCGGCCGGAGGGACTCCCTGCGCCGCGCGCTCCGCGTTGTACGCGGCGAGCGCGATCGCCGGTTGCCCCGTCTGCAGCGCCGCCTCGGCGCGAATCAGCTCGTTCTCCTCGAACGTGACCATCGGCTGGCGGAGCGTCGGATCGAGCCGTGCGTCGCTCAGCGTGGATGGGTTCCCGTTCGCCCCCGGGCCGCCCGGCGGCGCGCCTTCGAAGTTCCCGTCGCTGTTCCTGGCGAAGTACTTCGTGAGGCGCGGGTCCCCCGTCGATTGCAGCAAGTTCACGAGGAAGCCGCCGGCGCTGATGTAGCCCGAACGCTGGATGACCATGAACTGGTACCACAGGTTCCACTCGTTCGGGTCGCTGCTCTGCCACGACACGAGGCTCCCATCGGGGGACGAGATCCCCGAGTCCGCGTGCACGAGCGCACTGTCGTACGCCGCGGGGTCGCGGAGCGCGACGTGGAGGAAGTAGCGCGCCTTGAGCGTGTGGGCGAGGGCGATCCACTTGGCGGTATCGCCGCCGTACCACAGATCCTCGCCGTTGATCGGCCCGTGGCACGTCGCCGCCTGGCAGTGCAGGTACCGGATGGCCGTGTCGAGCTTGGCCTGGATCGCGGCGTAGACCTGCTGCTGCGGGTCGAGCTGCGGCGTCGGGATCGTGCTGTCGGCGGCCTGCGAGTAGGGGATGTCGCCCCAGATGTCGGCGGCCGTCCCCATGTCGAGCGCCTCCCAGACCATCCCGACGCCGGCGTACGTCGAGTCGCCGTTGGCGAGAGCGAGCTTCTGCAGCGTGCGCATGTCGATCAGCCCGCCGCCGGTGTACATGAGGCTCCAGTCCGGCGAGAACGCGTCTTCATCGAACTGGTAGAGGCTGAGCGGGATGTACTGCCGGTCGCTCGCCCCCATCTGCTGCATCCAGACGCTGAACAAGCGGGCGAGGTCGCCCGTCTGGATCGTCGTCTGCCCCGTCCCGACCCCGACGAGCAGCGTCTGCGGCGACGCCGTCGTCGGAGCGTTCGGGTAGGCAGTGACCTTGTTGCTGCTGAGCCAATCGCTGCAGCCGGCCAGGACCGCAACCGGCAGGAGCGCGCTCAGCACGATCTTCATTGGTCGTTGCATAAGTCGTCGGTCTCTCGGCACAGGTTAGCGGTTCAGGCCCAGCGAGATCACGAACGAGCGCGTCTGCGGGTTGTTGAAGTAGTCGACCCCCTGGATGAGCGTGGCGGCGCCGGCGAGGTTGCTCTCCGGGTCGATGCCGCGGTACTTGGTCCAGGTGTGCAGGTTGCGACCGGCCACCCGGAGGTCGATGCTGCTGAAGCCGTACGTCTTCACCCACGGCTGGTCGAAGGTGTACGCGATGGAGATCTCGCGCAGCTTCGTGTAGCCGCCGTCCTCGACGAACTGCTGGGCCACGGGGCCGAAGCCGCCGCCGAGGTTAGTGAACCAGGCCTGGTCGAGCACCACCGGGGTTCCGGCGCCGGGACCGGCGACGGGACCGGGGTACCAGCTCTGCCCGAAGACGACGGTCTGCCCGCGGATCTCGGTGTCCTTGTGCGTGCCGAAGTTGTAGAGCGCGCCGCGTGTGCCGTTCCAGATCTGCCCGCCGTGCTTGATGTCGAGCAGGCCGGAGATCGTCACCTTCTTGTAGGTGAACGCGGTGCGGACGCTGCCGAGCCACTTCGGGTTCCCGTCCGAGATCACGCGCTGCGTGGGGTCGAGGATCGGGAAGCCGTCGGCGCCGATGAAGAGCGCGTCTTTCTTGGCGCCCGCGCCGCACGCCTGGTCGATGTCCACGCCGTCGATCACGAGCCCGCGCCCGCAGCGCGCGAAGTCGTTGCCGCGGAGCACGCCGAGCGAGCCGCCGGCCCACGCCGTCGGGACCGAACCGGTGAAGCCGCCGCCGCCGCCGGCCGTGAGGTCGACGAACTCCTGTCCGGCGAGGCTCAGCACCTTGTTCTCATTCGTCGACCACTGGAGACCGATCTCCCAGTTCATGTCCTGCCGCATGATCGGGCGGTAGTTGACCGTGGCCTCGATCCCGCGGTTCCGGATCGTGCCGGCGTTCTGCGCCTGGAAGAGGAACCCGGTGGAGTTCGGCACCGGGGCGAGGAAGATCGCGCCCTCGGTACGATCGTTGTACAGCGTGAGCGACGCGTCCGCGCGGTTGTTGAAGAGCCCGAGGTCGATCCCGGCCTCGATCTCCTTGGTGCGCTCCGGGCCCAGATCGGGCTGCGCCTTCTGGGCGCTCTGCGTCAGCCCGCCCTGCCCGTTCTGGTTCTGCAGGAGCGCGGGGCCCCACCCGGCGTCGAAGATGAAGACGCCCGTGGGGTAGAACTGCGAGGTGATGTACGGCGAGGGCTCGAGCCCCGTCTCCCCGTACGCCGCGCGCAGCTTCGCGTACGTGACCGCGCCGGTCCCCGTGGTGTTGTTGATGAAGTCCCACGCCGCGCTGGCCTTGGGGAACCAGTGGCGCTTCGAGCTCGTGCCGAAGCTGGAGTACCCGTCGTTGCGCAGCGCCGCCGTGAGGTGGAGCCGCGTGAAGAGGTCCGCGGTCGCCTGGGCGAAGTACGACTCGCTGTGGATCACGGCCTGCGAGTCGTTCGGGGTCCAGTTGATCGTGTTCAGCAGATCGAACGGCTGGGGCGCGACGAGCGTGATCCCGGTGACCGAGATGTGCCGGAAGTTCCGGCTGTTGGCGTTCTGCCCCAGCGTGAGCGACCCGGAGAAGTTCGGGTTGAACGTGTGCGTCGCGGTCGCGACGAGGTTCTGGTCGAGCTGGTAGTTCTTGAAGTCGGCCCGGATCACCTGCCCCGTGGGTTGCCCGGAGCTGGTGTAGGGGAAGCCCTCGAGGCGCTCGTCGGTGTAGTAGTCGGCGCCGAAGGTCTCCTTGATGTTCAGCCAGTCGAACGGATCGTACGAGACGTTGATGTTGCCGAACGTCCGCGAGAGGCGGCTGTTGTTGTCGTCCTCGTAGAGGACGAAGAACGGGTTGTCGTAGCCGCGGGTCTCGAAGGTCGACGCGTTCGAGGGCCAGGGGAAGCGATACGACCGGTGCATCTTGGTGGTCGGATCGAGGAACTGCTTGTTGTTGAACTCGGGCGGGGTCCGGAGGGAGCCGAGGAGGAGCCCGTCGATGTTCGATCCCTGCTGCGTGAACTGCCCGCGCGTGTCGACGTACGCGATGTCCACCCCCGCGTTCAGGTTGTCGAAGACGCGGTGCGAGGCGTTGAGGCGCAGGGTGGTCTTGTCGTACCAGTTGTTCGGGCCGACGATGTCACCGTTGGTCTGGTCGCGGCCGGCCGACAGGAAGTAGAGCGTGCGATCGTTCCCGCCGGAGATGGAGAGGTTGCTGCTCCAGGTGTGCCCGGTGTCGAACAGGTCGTTGAAGTGGTCGAAGGTCGGCGTCCCATCGGGGAGCTTGGGTCCGAAGCTCAGGCTGGTGGCAAAACAGTCGAGGTTCGGCGCCATCTTCGAGTCGCAGGCGGGCGTCGTGCCGCCGGAGCCGTGACCGAAGGTGCGTTGGAGCGGGATGTCCTTGTTGACGTTGTCGAACGAGTAGCTCGACCGGAGCGAGTACCGCGTGGGCCCGGACTGGCCGTGCTTGGTGGTGATGAGCACCACGCCCTGCCCCGCGCGCGCGCCGTAGATGGCCGCGGCCGCCGCGCCCTTGAGGATCTGGATGTCGGCGATGTCGTTGGGGTCGATGTCCGAGGCCCGGTTGGGCGCGGTCGTGCCCTGCAGCGGGTTGTTCTCGGTGCTGTAGGTCGAGTTGTCGATCGGGACGCCGTCGACGACGAACAACGGCTGCCCGGTCCCGGTGATCGTCTTGGGGCCGCGGATGCGGATGTACGATGACGATCCGGGGTCACCGGAGCTCGAGTTGACCTCGACGTTCGGCGCCTTCCCGGCGAGGGCGCTCACCACGTTGGTCTCGTTGGACCGGCGGATGAGCGTGGAGTCCACGGTGTTGATGACGTTGCCGAGCTTCTCGCGCGTGGTCGCGAGCCCCTCGCCGGTGACGACCACTTCGCCCAGGCGGAGCGGGTTGGCGACGAGGGTGAAGTCCTGGGTGTGCGCACCCGGCGTGAGCGCGAGCTTGGCCGACTGCTCGCGGTAGCCGATGAGGCGCACGGTGAGCGTGACCTGCTGCCCCGTGACGCGGGCGCCTGGGACGACCAGGCGGTAGGTGCCGTCGTTCTGGGTCAGCGTCCCCTGGCGCGTCTCCTCAATGAAAACGCTGGCGAAGGGGAGCGGTGCGCCCGCCTCGCTCTTCACCGACCCGGTGATGGTCGCTTCTTGTTGCGCGGCCGCCGGGGGGGCGAGGAACGGGAGAGCGCACAGCGTGAGCATCGGTCCGAACAACCGATATCGCATAACGCGATGCCTCCGAAGCACTCCTGGTGGTAGGGGGAGTGCGAGGCCCGCGAACGGATCGCGTCATGGATCGATGTGAGCCGTGGGGCGTATGATCCCGCGCGAACGCCTCGACGGGCAGCGCGGCGATGGCCGCGCTGCCCGCCCCCGGAGCGCTCGTGCGATGTGCTGGCGTCATG
>JADGGM010000103.1 GCA_019689955.1 Gemmatimonadaceae bacterium | reverse complement strand
CCGGCGCGCCGGAGCCCCCGCCCGCGGAAGGGGACCTCTCCGTCAAGCGCCGCACCGAGGAGCTCGAGCGCACCCTCATCCGCCGCGCCCTCGAACGCACGCGCGGCAACCGCACGCGCGCCGCGCAGCTCCTCGAGCTCTCCCACCGCGCGCTCCTCTACAAGATCCGCGAGTACGGACTCGGCGAGTGACCGCACAATGTGCGGACCTCACTATGCAAAGAGTAGCGATCCGGCAACTGTTTGCGGACGCGCCGCGCCATCTGGATCACGGTAAGTCGTTGCGCCACACGCGATAAGCCGGCTGGTACGCGACTCGCCCTCGGGCCCCGCACCAACGCGGAGTCCTGTGATGCGAGTCAAACGTCGCGCCTTCACACTGGTCGAGATGGTGGTCATCCTCGCCGTCGCGGGGATCGTGCTGACCATCGCCATGCCGCGATTCGCCGATGCCATCGCCACGTCGAACCGCCTGTCGGGCGTCCGCGCCGCGGCGGCGTTCCTGACGCAGGCCAAGGCGGTCGCCATCGAGAACGGACGACGGGCCCGCGTCGCCCAGTCGGGGAACGTGCTCACCATCGAGCTCGAGAACGACAACGGCACCTGGTCCGTCCGAGCCCAACGCGACTTCGGCGCCCAGTACGGCGTCACGCTCAGGTCGATCCCCGACAACACCATCGTGTTCGACTCGCGCGGGATGGTCCCCGTCGTCAGCATCATCCCGCCCACCATCGTCGTCACCCGCGACGGGAAGAGCTCCCGCGCGTGCGTGGTGGGCCTGGCCAAAGTTTCGGTGAACCGATGCGACTTCATCCAATGAGCACTCGACGCGCACCGCGCCGCCGCGCGCGCCGCGGCTTCACGCTCATCGAGCTGGTCGTCGCGATCATGATCATGACCGTGGGCGTGCTCGGCCTCGCCAGCACCGCGACCGTCGTCGCCCGCCAGCTCGGCGGCGCCGCGCAGCAGACCATCGCGGCCAACGTCGCCGCCAGACGGCTCGAGCTCCTGCGCAGCCGGCACTGCACCGCGCTCGCCTCCGGGAGCGCGGTCACGCGCGGTATGACCGAGCACTGGGGCGTCGCGTCCGCGGTCCCGATCCCGGGGGGCGTCAGCGTCGCCCACGTCGTCGACACGGTGACCTACACCGCCGCCGACGGGCACGTCCGGCCACCCCTCGTCTTCGAGAGCTACGTCCAATGCGATTGACGTCGAAGCCCTCTCCCGGCACGCCGTACGCGCGCCGCCGCGGCCTCACGCTCATCGAGCTCCTCATCGTGCTCGTGCTCCTCGGCGTCGTCGCCGGCGGGATGCTCGGGATCGTCGCGCGACAGCAGCAGTTCTATACCGGCAACGCCGGGATCATCGAGACCCGCGGGAGCGTGCGCCAGGGGCTCACGGTCCTCCAGGGCGTCCTCCGCACCATCTCGCCCAAGAACCGCGATATCTACAGCATGGGCCGCACCTTCATCGAGCTCCGCGAGCCCACCGGGTCGTCAGTCATCTGCCAGTTCGGAGCGACGCGCAACGTGATCGTCCTCCCCCCGGCCACGCTCTCCGCCGGCACCGGTCTCACCTCCTGGCTTGCCCCCCCGCAGGTCGGCGACTCCGTCGTCATCTACGACAGCGGCCGGAAGGTCGGCACCGCCGACGACACGTGGGACCCGAACGACGTCATCGTCGCACCGATCGCCGGCGCAACCTGCCCCACGACCACCGGCTTCACGACCACGCCTGCCGAAGCCGCGGCCGGGTGGACCATCACGCTCCGCAACACCCTCGCGTCCACCGTCCTCCAGGGCGCGGCCGTCCGTTTCTTCCGCCGGGCACGCTACGAGCTCTTCCAGGCGAGCGATGGCCTCTGGTACCTCGGCATGCGCGACTGCATGACCGGACCCACGGCCGCGTCGTGCTCCGGCCTCACCGCGATCACCGGCCCGTTCCTCCCGGCCGCCACGACGGGGCCGAGCGGCCTGGAGCTCACGTACTACGATGTCACCGGCGCCGTGACCACCGACCCAACGCAGGTCCGCCGCATCGACATCGTGCTGCGGGCGCGGAGCGCGTCCGAGGTCAACACCCCTGGGCGGCCCCGCGGGATCTACCAGGACTCGCTGGCCACCAGTGTCACGGTCCGCAATTGACCGTGCTCGTTTCCGTGTCAGGAGAATCGCCATGAACATGCAGCGTCGTCGTCCCGGATTCGCGCTGGCCGTCGCGTTGGCCGCCATCGTCATCATCGGCGCGCTCGTGGCCGGCGTGTTCTACGCCTCGACGCAGGAGTTTCGCATCGGGCGGAACACCATCCTGAAGGCGCGCGCCCTCGCCGCCGCGGAGTACGGCGCGAGCTACATGCTCAGCGGCAAAGGCCCCGACCAGTGGCAGACCGCGTGGAACACCAGCTCCGACAGCGGCATCATCGGGACGCGAGCCTACACGCTCAGCAACGGTGCGATCGACACCGTGCGTATCACGAACCTCGGCAACGGGAACTTCTTCCTGACCTCCGAGGGACGCGCGGGGAGCGGGAGCACGGCGCAGGCACGCTCGCGCATCGGCGTGCTCGTCATGCTCTCGGTGGCCCAGTTCAACATCCTCGCCGCCCTCACCACCCGCGGCTCCACCAAGATCGGCGGCTCGTCGTTCATTGACGGGAATGACGACACCATCCCGCACTGGAACTGCCCGCCGCCCGGCGGCGCGCTCCCCGCGCTCACGACCAACGATACCACCAAGGTCACCTTCTCCGGGTGCAAAAACGAGACCTGCCTCTCCGGCGACCCGAGGATGCAGCAGTCCCCCCTCGCCGGCGACGACAGCACGTACGACAAGTTCGGCGACGTGAGCTGGAGCGACCTCGCCAGCATGGCAACCCTCCGGATCCCCGGCGGCTCGACGCTCAGCGGGATGAAGGTCTCGTACTACAACAACACCTGCTACACCGCCGATCCGTACAACTGGGGCGACCCGTACCGGACCGACGGCAAAGGCTACTGCGCCGACTACTACCCGGTGATCTACGTCCCGGGCGACCTGCACGTGACCGGCGGCTACGGCCAGGGCATCCTCCTCGTCGACGGTGACCTCCAGGTGAGCGGCGGCTTCGAGTTCTACGGCCCCGTGATTGTGCGGAAAAACCTCCAGACCACGGGGACCGGCGGCCACTTCAACGGCGGCGTGCTCGCGGCGAACGTGGACTTCGAGCAGAACACGGTGCTCGGGAACGCGGTCGTGAACTACTCGCAGTGCGCCCTCAACAAGGCGGTGCAGGGGAGCGCGTCGCCCTCGCTCGCGCACGGACGATCGTGGGTCGAGCTCCAGTGACCCCCGCGTCCACCCCGTTCGGCCGGGGATAGGTGGCCGAAACGGGATGATGATCGACGCACGCCCTGGATGATGCACCGTCATCCAGGGCGTGTTTCTTATGGGGCGTACGCGGCGCGGGGATCCGAGTCCCGCGGCCAACATGGTCTCCCGCTCCAGTCGGAGCTCTCTGCATGCGCCCTCAGAACGGTTGCCGTTCCCCCGAAGCCCGCACCGGTGGCTTCACCCTCGTGGAGCTGCTCGTCGCGCTCGTCGTGCTCTCCGTCGGTCTCCTGGCGGTGGTCGCCGCGGGTACCTCGATCGCTCGACTCGAGGGCGATGCGGCGCGTGACGCGTTGGCCGCGATGATGGCGGAGTCGCGCTTCGAGCGCCTTCGCGCGCTTCCCTGTGCCCCCGCCACGGGGCGCGACTCCGCGCGCGGGGTCGCCGAAGCGTGGGAGCTCGCGCCGGGCGCCGGCCGCGTGCGCGACATGCGGGAGAGCGTGCGCGTCGCCGGCAGCGGGGGGCGGTCGTCGCACACCGAGAGCTACCGGAGCGCCGCCGCATGCTGACCCACCACCGTCGCCGCGCGCGCCGCGGCATCTCCCTCGCCGAGCTCCTGGTCACGTGCGCGCTCACGGGGCTCATCGGCGCCGTGGTCCTCCGCACCACCGTTCGGCAGGAGCGCTTCTACCAGGCGATCGCGCAGATCGTGGCGACCCGCGGCGCGGTCTACGACGCGGCGAACCTTTTGCGCCACGAGCTCCGCGGCGTCGCCCCCGCCAGCGGCGGCATCTACGCCCTGGGTCCCGACGCGGTCGACGTCCGCGCGCCGTTGGGCGCATCGGTCATCTGCTCGATCGACGCATCCCGCACCACGATCGGCATCCCGCCGCACCTCGATGCGCCTCGTTCCCTCACGGCGTGGACCACGGAGCTGCAGGTCGGCGACACCGTGCTCGTCTACGCCGCCGAGCCCCCCGATTCCGCGCGCTGGCTCGCGCACGTGGTGACCGCGAGCCCCGAGCGAGGCGGCGACTGCCCGACGGCGAGCGGCTTTGCCCTCACCGCCGCGGATGCCGGAGCAGCGCTCGCGCTCCGGCTCGCTCCGCCCCTCCCGCCGCTCGTCGGTCCAGGTGCGGCGCTTCGTTTCGTCCGCCGCACCCGCTACGCGCTCTATCGAGCCGCCGACGCCCGCTGGTACCTCGGCGTCTCCGACTGTCTACCGACCCGTGCCACGCCGTGCACCGCGCTGCAACCGGTGAGCGGTCCCTTCGACGCTGGCGGAGTGCGCTTCGTCTACCGTGACTCCGCGGACGCCGAGACCAACGACCCCGCGCGCGTCGCACGGATCGAGATCGTCCTGCGCAGCGACAGCCGGGCGCCGTTGCGCGCCGAGGGGTTCACCCTTGGCCCGTTCCGCGATTCACTCACGTTGCCCATCACACTGCGCAATCCATGAAGAAACACGCTGCGTTCACCCCTCTCCCCGGCCGTCCACGCCGCCGCCGCGGCGTCGCGCTCCTCGCGACCGTCGCCGCCATCGCGACGCTCGGCGCCCTCGCCACCGGCGTGTTCTTCGCCGCGCTCCGTCACGTCCGCGACGCGCGCAACACCCACCTGCGGACCCGCGCGCTCGCCGCGGCGGAGTATGGCATCTATCACACGATCGCCCCGGCCGTGTGGAGCGCCCTCTGGAGCGCCGCCCCCCCAACGGGGCTGCTCGCCACTCGCGTCTACACCCTCATCGACGGCGTGGCGAGCGGCGCGGCGGCGTCCGGACCAACCCCCGGCAGTCGCGCGGGCGCGCTCGCCGATGCGACAGACACCGTATGGGTCTGGAAGCTCACGACGTCGAGCGCGCTCCTCGTCTCCGCGGCGGTCGTCCGGTCCGGCGCCGTTCGCGCCGCGCGCCGCATCGCGCTCCTCGTCGCGCTCCGCCCCACCGCGGCACCCCCGGACACAGTTGGCGCGGACTCGAGTCGCGGCACGACGCCGGCGAGTGAGCCGGGGATCCCACGCGGACCCGCCTGGACGGAGATGTGATACGTCTCGATACACATGACAGTCCACACGAATGACACGCAACAGGCCCAATACGTCACCTTCTGTTACTTCATGCGCCCCGGGTCGTGTCACTGGTAGCCTAGCCACCTGGACGTGGCGTTGCAGCACAGGCACCGCGCACCACGCTCTCTCCACGACATTCGCGTAGCCACCTTCGATTTCCCCGTCACACACCGGCCATACCATGGGGCTCTTCGGACGCAAGAAGACCACAGTCGGACTCGACATCGGGTCAGGTCTCATCAAGGTCGCAGTCATTGATCACGGCCGCAGCGAGCCGGAGCTCACGAAGGTCGCCATCGCCCCGCTGCTCGCCGACGCCATCGTCGAGGGGGAGATCATGGACCCCGGCATCGTCGCCGACGCGGTTCGCGCCGCGCTGTCGGCGGCCGGGATCAAGAACAAGCCGGTCGTGACGGCCGTGGGCGGGCGCGACGTGATCATCAAGAAGATCCAGATCGATCGCGTGAAGGAGCAGCAAGCGCGCGAGCTGATTCGGTGGGAAGCCGAGCAACACGTCCCGTTCGACATGGAGTCCGTGGAGCTCGACTTCCAGATCCTCGATCCGGACGACGACGGGCTCGAGATGAGCGTGCTCCTCGTCGCCGCCAAGCGCGACCTCGTCGAGGGGAAGCTGCGGCTCCTCACCGACGCCGAGGTCACGCCCAGCGTGGTCGACGTCGATGCCTTCGCGCTCCACAACGCGTTCGAGGTCAACTATCCCGATGCGATGTCCGGCGTCGTGTGCCTGGTCAACATCGGACACGAAGTCACGAACATCAATATCATGGATGACGGTATCCCGCTGCTCACCCGCGACATCGCCGTCGGCACGCGGCGCTTCCGCGAGGACTTGCAGCGGGAGCGCGGGTTGAGCGCCGAGGAAGCGGACGGGCTGCTGCAGGGCTACGATCGCTCCCCGCACCTCCAGACCGTCACCGAGACGCGGGGCGAGGAGATCGCCGTCGGCATCGAGCGTGCGGCCGCGTTCCTCGCCAGCTCGTCGCGCTCCTCGAGCAAGCTCAAGGCCGCCTACACCTGCGGAGGCGGCGCGCGAGTGCCGGGGCTCAACGAAGCGCTCGCGGCGCGTCTGCGGCTGCCGGTGGAGATGGCCAACCCACTGCAACGCCTTCGCGTACGTGACGGTGCTTTCGATTCGCTCGTCATCGACGATGTTGCTCCACTCCTCATGCTTCCGATCGGGCTGGCGCTGCGCCAGGTCGCCTGATCTTCCCACGAAGGTCGCGTCATGATCGAGATCAATCTCCTCCCTGGCACAGGGAAGAAAGCACGGAGCCGAAGCGCCGGGGTCGACCTGGCGGGGATGGCGACGGGCCTTGTGGCGAAGGTCAAGGATCCCTACCTCGTCGGCGCGCTTGCGCTCTCGGTGGTCGCGATCCTCGGCGTCGCCGGGATGTACCTGTACCAGCGGGAGCGCACCGCCTCGCTCGACGAGCAGTTGCAGAAGGCCGAGCAGGACTCGATCCGCTACGCCGCCGTCATCGTGCAGAAACGAAAAGCCGAGGCGCAGCGCGACTCCGTCGTGCAGCAGGTCGAGCTGATCCGCTCCTTCGACAACAAGCGCTACGTCTGGCCGCACATCATGGATGAGGTGAGCCGCGCGCTGCCGCCGTACACCTGGCTCGTGTCGATCACCCAGACCAACACCACGACGCTGGCGCAGCCCGACCCGACCCCGCCGCCGAAGAGCGGGAAGAAGCCGGGGCCCCCGCCGGTCGACACCACCAGCGTCCCGCAGGTCCGGCTTCACATCGTCGGGAACACCGTGGACATCCAGGCGCTCACGCGATTCATGAAGGTGCTCGAAGCGTCGCCATTCATTCAGGATGTACAGCTCGCGAAGTCCGCGATCATCCTCGTCGATGGGAAGGAGGTCACCGAGTTCCAGCTCGATGCCTCCTACCAGACTCCTGACCCATCGGCGATCAGGACCGTTCCCGTCTCGCTCTCGGTGAGGTAGTCATGGCCGGAACGCCAAAGGGGCAGCGCGAGCAAGCGCTGATGCTGGTTGGGCTCCTCGCCGTCGCCGCGATCGGCCTGTACTGGTACCTCGTCTACAGCCCCCGCTCCGCGGAGCTCGACCAGAAGCAGGCGCGCGTGGAGCAACTCGTGACGCTCAATCAGAAGGCCAAGGCGGAGATGGCCAAGGGCGACATCGGCGAGCTCCGTCGGCAGCTGGCGGAGTACCAGCAGAACCTGATTCTCATTCGCACCCTCATCCCCACTGGGAACGAGGTACCGTCGCTGCTGGAGCAGGTGTCCACCGCGGCTCGCCGCGTCGGGCTCGATGTCGCGACCGTGGACCCGCAGCCGGTCCAGGAAGGGCAGAACTACGACACGTATCGGTACGGCATGTCCGTGATCGGCGGCTATCACCAGTTGGCCGAGTTCTTCACGAACATCGGCAGCCTTACGCGGATCATGCTCCCGGTGAACGTCTCGCTCCAACTCTCCAACAACCCGAACGCCAACAAGCTGCACGGTAGCGACAAGAGTGCCGTGATCGAGGCGAAGTTCCAGCTGCAGACGTTCGTCACGCATGGCGACGCGGGGGACGCGGACCTTCCTCCGGTGGCCAAGGGGGCCAAGTCATGAGCATCCGTCTGGTGGCGGTGAGCGCATTGGCGGGCCTCGCGGTGCTCGCCTCGAGCGGGCGCGCCGACGCGCAGTCCATGGCGCCGCTCGCTCGCGCCAAGTCCGCGGCGAGCCGCGCCGCCGCGGCGACGAACTCGCACACGAAAGCCATGCAGGACGACGACGCGACGACCCCCGCCCCCGCGCGTGGGCAGAAGACCGCGAGCGCGTCGCGCGCGGCGAGCGCGCCGAGTCACTCGGCTTCGGCCGCCGCCTCCGTCCCCCCCGCGCATGCCTGTCTCGTATACACAGCGGGCGCTGCCCACGAAGGCGTACGGGTAG
>JADGGM010000102.1 GCA_019689955.1 Gemmatimonadaceae bacterium | reverse complement strand
GAGGCGAACTTTGCGAAGGTTTCCGCGCGTGGCTGGCATCGTCACTCGTGGTGAAGGGCGAACATTGGGCCGCGCTCATGTTGGAGGCGGCGGGCGGGTGGGCGAGCGGCGGAATCATGATCGCGTCGGCCACGTTGCGCCAGGTGGCCTGGAAGAGCGGCGCGGCTCGGCGGCGGGGCGATCGCGAGTCCGGGGATCGAGCACGAGGCACCAGCGCCCCACGGTTGACAGCTTCGGCGCGCTTCGACGTATTTGAGCGGACTCGAGAGAGAGGTGCCGCCCATGCACATGGCGTTGCTCGCGGTGGGACGCGTCGCCCTCCTGACGGCCTCATCGGTCGGAGCGCGTGCGCAGGCGGGGACCGCACGACAAGGCGCCGATCCGCGTTGTCTCGCGAGCATCCCGGACAGCGCGATGCGGCGTGTCGAGGTCGTTCTCGAGGCGGAGCTGACCGACTCGACCGACGGGCCGATTCTCCCCGAGCTCGACCTCTTCGCGCAGTCGGTGGCCGACGAAGCGCGCGCGCTGCTCGGCGCGTCGCACGACTCGGTGCCGGCCGGTGAGCCGACGGTGACGTGGCAAGGGCTGGGGGCGAGCCTGTCCGTGGTGGTACGTCGCGATGGACACATCACGACCACCGTGCCGACCTTCGACCTCCCCGCGGACGTCGTACCGGTCATGGCGGGCACGGCGGCCGCCGAACTGCTCGAGCGAGGAGTCGCGGCCGTCGATTCGGCGGGAGGCTTTGTGATGTGGCCCGACGGGTTCGCGCCTGACTCGGTCGCATTTCGCCTCGTCGTACGCTATCCGGGTGACCGCCGACCGTACGGTCCTCCCGTTTCGCGTGCGGCGAGCGTTCCCGCTCATGACGATCCGCATGCCGGTGGGGGAGTCCGTCGTCACCACGCGACAGGCGAAGGTCCGGTACCCGACGGGGTCCTGGCAGAACGGTGTATCGGGAACCGTGTTGCTGGTGTTCTGGGTCGATACGACTGGCAGAGCCGACACGACGGTGGTGAAGGACCTCTGGCCGCCGAACCGTCCGCGCCTCACGGGCAGCCCGGCAGCGTACTACGAACGCTTTCGGCAGGCTGCGATATCGGCGCTCCCCGACATGCGCTTCAAACCGGCTCGGCTTGGCGGGTGCAAGGTGAGACAGCTCGTCGAGGTGCCGTTCGAGTTCAGGCTCAATCAATAGAGACGCCGACACCCGCAGCGCGGGGGCCGCGCGAGGATACTGGCGTGCGTTCGGGCTCGTCGAGGACGCACTGCGGGAGCTCGGTCCACACCACATACGAAACCGTCCGGCCGCATACGCGGCACCTGCACCTTGCTCTTCCAGTGTAGTGCCGAATACCAACGAGTTTTCCCTGATGCTTGTCGAAGCGTGAATACACGCGGTTGAAGCATGCGCAGCGCCACGAGAGCCAATGCGCCAAGTCGTTGTTGCACCGTTCATTGCCAATGTCGGCAGGATAGCTGTCGCACGTTGTCGCATGCCATTCGCGCGAATTCGCGCGACAGAATGCGACATTGCTAGCCGTTGCCGTTCAGGCGACGTGGCCGTTAGACGTCGCGCCAACGGCAGGACGGTCCGCATGACAATCACCATGCGAAGCGTGAAGTCGAACCTACGGGAGCGGGTAGACTCGAACCGCTGTTCTTCGCGCAACACCCGAGAGGCTGCACGTGAGAGCGTGCGGCGCCGCGCCGAGCGAGCCTGACGACCCGAAAACAACTCATTGCACGTCGAGCAAACGCTCATCCCACGCAACCAGATGCGGCCCGTCGAGGCGGAGGGCCGTACATCCGGGTGCCGGGGGTTGATGAGCACGTTGGGCTCGTAGGGATACCCGGTCATCGCCGGCACTTGCAGGAGCGCCGAAACCGCGTCCCACCTGTCCCCTGCATCGAAACGGCGCAGCCGCTGCACCGTCACGAGACGACGACGCGCCGGGTGATGCGCGTCACACTCGCTAAGTCCCGATGACATAGTCACTTACGGTTGAGCACCCGGTCTCCTCGACGGGCCCGGCGTGTGCGTTGTTGGAGGGCCGCTAATGCGACAGTCGGTCCACTCCACGTGCACCACGGAGAGCTCGCATGCTCAACGCTCGTACACGGTCACTCGCGGCGGCCACGGTCACGGCGCTCCTCGCCGGCGCGACGCCGGCGGCCGTCGCGCAAGCCGATCACACGTCGTACGGTCTCACGGTTGCGGCGTTCGGATGGCATGATGGTCACCAGGAGCAGGCGCTCGGCGCCATCGTCCAACTCGCACCCACACCGTGGCTGACGCTCGGCGCCATCCCCACGCTCCTGCGCATCACGGGAGCCGATGGCCGCCCCGCCAATTCCGGGCTCACCGACCTGCCGGTGTTCGCCGGCGTCGTACACGGCTTCTCGGCGCCCTGGCAGCCGACGCTCGGCGTCGCGGGTGTGGCGTCGCTCCCCACGGGCGACGCGAGCCAGGGACTCGGCCGTGGACAATCGCTCATGAGCGCCGAGGGGACGCTCGCGCTGTCCCCGCTCGCGATGCTCACGATTCGTGCAGGGGTCTCGCGCCTCCTCCGCGTGGGCGACTCGCTCCCGCACGGCATTGCGACCACCGCGCTCGTCGGCGACGCCGTGCTCCTCGCCGGCGCGCGCATGAATCTGAGCGTCGGGTACGCGCTCGAGCTGCGCGGTGACGCGCCCGCTGCCTACGAGCCCGCGCGGGCGATCAACGCCACGGTCGTCCGCACGCTCTTCGGCCAGACCGCGCTGAGCCTGAGCGCGGGGCGCACCCTGCGCGGCGCCGGCCCCACGTGGTCGTTCTCGCTGGGGATCGGGACCGCGTTCGCGGGGCTCTCCCCCGTCGGCGCAACGTCCCCCAGCGCGCGCAGCAGCGGTGGCGTCACCCGCCCCGCCGATGGCGGGCTCCTTCCCATCGGCAATACGTCGTGTCGGCTCATCGGCGGCTGCTGACCTTCGCGGCCCGCCCTGATCACCAGCCGGCACCTTCATCCACAACAAGGAGACATCCATGACCACGATGATTCGCTGCACCACGCTGACCATCACCGCCGCCCTGTTCGGCGCGCTGACCGCGCCGGCCCACGCGCAAGTGTCCGGGACGCTGGGAACCACGGCGCGCGTCGGCACTAGTGTGACGACGAGCGTGCCACGCGTCACGGGACAGGTGCGGGGGACGACGGGTGCCGCCGCCCGCGGCACGGCGAAGACCGCGGCGCGCTCGTCCTCAAAGGTCCAGAAGGGGTCCGCGCACGCCGCGGGGAACGGCGCCGCGGTCGCCGATGCACACGCGACAACGGTCTCGGTCGCGCAGGTTCGGTCGTCCGTCGCGGCCGCGACCACGGCGTTGCTCGCGGGCGTGTCGCTCACGGCCGAGCAGCAGGCGCGCGTCGATGCCTACGCGCAGAGCTACGCGCACGAGATCGCCCTGGGAGCGAGCACGCAGGGTGATGCGTCCGCGCAGGCCGCGGCAGACGCCGAGCAGCGCGCGCAGGCCAGCGCGCGCGAGGTCCGGGAGCGGGCGGCCGCGTATCGGGCCCGAATCCGCAGCATCCTGACGGCCGAGCAGCAGGCGCGCTTCGACGCGAACGTGCAGGCCGGCGCGACCGCCGAGGTGAACGCGGGGAGCGACGCGAGCGTGGCCGCCGACCCCAGTGGGTCGGCGAGCGCCGACGCCTCGCATCAGAGCTCGTCGCAGGCGCACTCGACGCAGGACGGATCGCAGCAGGACGGATCGCAGCGTCCCACGCAGAGCGCGCCGCAGCGCTCGAAGCCCGGCACGCATCAGCAGTAACTCGAGCCGCACCACGCACCAAGACGGGGCGAGCCGGAGGTCGACGCATGGCCTCCGGCTCGCCTCGTCGTAGCATTCAGGGTGCGTCGGGCGGCAGCGTGGACGACATCCACGCGCGCAGGGCGGCCGCGTTGCTCGCCGCTCGGACGCGCTCGAAAAGCGTCAGCGCGGCCGCCGCGGCCGCCCGCGCGCCCTGGAGGTCGCCGCGCACGAGCGCCAGCTCGGCCTGTGCGTGGCGGGCTTCCCCTTCGACGAGAGCATATCCTCGGCTCGACGCGAGCTCCACGGCGCGGGCCAGTACGGCCTCCGCCACATCGTACTTCGCGAGCGCGATCGCGGCGACCCCGGCGAGCCGAAGGGCGTCGGCTTCCCCTTTGGCATCGCCGATCCGCGCGAACACGTCGGCGCCGCGCCGGGCGGTGGCCTCCGCGAGCGCCGCGTCGCCCTGGCGGAACTGCAGCTCGGCCAGCCCTACCTGTGCCATCGCGACGAGCCGCTCATCGGCTGCTTGGCGCGCGTACTCGATTGCCCGCCGCTCGCACGCCTCGGCGTGCGCCACATCACCGACATCGCGAAACGTGATCGCGAGATTGTGGTAGGTCTCGGCGAGCCCTCGGGGCTGGCCGAGGCGCTGATACGACGGAATCGCCACGCGGTAGAGCGCCAGCGCTTCCGCGTGCCGCCCTCGGACGTTCGCGATCAAGCCGAGGTTGTTCGTGGCCCGCGCGAGCGCCACGTCGTCGCCATCGATGCGCCCGAGCGAGACCGCCGCGTGGAAGGCGTGCTCCGCCGCGTCGAGGTCGCCGAGCTCGAAGCGCGCGACGCCGACCAAGTTCGTCGCCTTGCGCAGCGCGGCGCGATCCCCGGCCCGCCGGAGGTCGAGGATGGTGCGCTCGAGCCATCCACACGCCTCGCGCGGCGCGTGCGTTCTGAGGTAGGCCTCCCCGAGGAGCGCGATCAGCTCCGGACGCTGGCGCACCTCGCCCTCGCGCTCGCTTAGCAGGGCGCGCACATCGCCCCAGGCCCCGCTCGCGACGCGAGCCCGGGCCTCGGAGATCAGCAGGTCGATGGCGCGTCCGCGGTCCACGGATCCTCGCTCAGTACGCGACCGCGTAGTTGGTGAAGCCCGAGATGTCCGCCGCTACCGTGCCGAGCACCAGGTCGACCTGCGTGGGAAGCTGCGTCCACGGATCGCCGAGCTGCTCCTGGCGCCAGATGTGAAGCTCGCCCTTCAGGAGGTCATCCGTTGCGTCCACGTGCCCGTCGGCATTGAGGTCCGGATCGATCTCACCGAGCGACAGCGTGAGATGCGCCGGCCTCGCGGCGGAGAATCGCAGCCCGGACGGCTCGAACTGCGCGACCATCCGGATCGGATCGATCACCGTGATCGTGACGAGGACCGAGTCACCGGGACCGAGGCGCGATCCATCGGGCCGCTCGAGCAGGGATTGGCTCGGCACCGTGAAGTCGAGGAGCACCGCGGAGTCGCCGGCGCTCGGGAGCGCGTGGTAGACGATCCGTGCTTCCCCGCCGTGATCATAGGAGGCCCAGAAGCTCACGATGGGATTCGCGAGCGGCGGCGCGCCGACGGCCGTCTGCAGAAAGTGAGGCTGATCGGTGGGCACCGGTCCGGTGGTACCATCCCCACACGCCGTCGCGCCGATGACCAGCGCCAGCAGGACACACCGCTTGTTCATTCGGAATCCTCTGCGTCGTCGTCAGATGCCTGTTTGAGATCGAGCGCGCGCATGAGTCTCGCGCGCGAGATGCCGAGCCGGCGCGCGGCGTCGCTCTTGTTGCCACCGCACAACCTCACCATGGCTTCCGCCGCCGCACGCGCGATCTCGCGCATGGTCGCTGGAAACGGGAGCGGCCCGGCTCCGCGGCCCTCTGCCGGGAAGCGGGGTGGCGGGAACGCCTCCGGGCCGAGGACATCACCGGTAGCCAGCAGGACCGCGCGCTCCGTGGCGTTGCGCAGCTCGCGCACGTTGCCCGGCCAATCGCGCCGCTCAAGTGCCAGCTCGGCCTCCGGAGAGAGGCGCGGGGTCGGCACGCCGTACTCGGCGGCGAAGCGGGCCAGGAAGTGTCGCGCGAGCGGCAGGATGTCCTCTCGCCGCGCCCGGAGCGGCGGGAGCTCGATCGACATGACGTCCAAGCGGTAGAACAGATCCTCGCGGAACTCCCCGCGGCTGACGCTCGCGGCGAGATTCACGTGCGTGGCCGCGACCACGCGGACATCGACCGGAATCGAGCGCGTGCCGCCGATGCGGCGGATGGTGCGCTCCTCGAGCGCGCGGAGCAGCTTCCCCTGGAGCGGGAGCGGCATGTGTCCGATCTCGTCGAGGAACAGGGTACCGCCGCCCGCAAGCTCGAAGAGCCCGGGCTTGGCGGCAGTCGCGCTCGTGAACGCGCCCTTCTCGTGCCCGAACAGCTCGCTCTCGAGCAGAAGATCGGGGATCGCGGCGCAATTCACGTCGACGAACGGGGCGTCGCGGCGCGGGCCGTTGTAATGAATGGCGCGTGCGACGAGCTCCTTGCCGGTGCCCGTCTCCCCGGTGATCAGGACCGTCACCCCCGGGTGCGGGATGACGCGCGCTGCGCGGTCGAGCGCTTGATGCAGCGCCTCGCTCTCTCCCAGGATCTCATCGAAGCGGTATTTCCCTCGCTCCGCCGCCACGAACGAGTGCCGGTCGAGGTGGGCCTGCACGCGCGCGACGCGCTCGCGCAGCCACGAGGAGAGGACATCGGCATCCGCCGGGAGCACGAAGTATTCATCGGCACCGGCGCGCACCACAGCCGAGGCGACGCGGTGCGCGGGATCGGCCCCCACGACCGCAACGGCGAGACGCTCGGTCGGCAGCTCCGCGAGCACAGCGGGGCATTCGTCCTCGATCCCTCCCGCCGCGACGAGGACGACGGCGTTCGTGAGGCACGCCGCCCCCGCCGGCTCCGTGAGCACCGCGAGATCGCAGCCACACTCCGCCGCGAGCACGGGCCACTGAGCCGCGAAGGAGTCGCTGAGCGTGAGCACGGCAAGCGTCGGCATGTGAAACCCGGGTGGGAAAAGGCATCCCCGCTCTCCGATGCCTCGCGCCGCGAGCGGCCTACAGATGATCACCCCTGCCACCCCGGTGCTCACACTCGGCGGCATGGACCGCGTGGTCGATGGCGCGCGACCCACGGTATCCAGCGGCAGGCTGTAGGGACGGGGGTGATCGATGTGCTTCGGCCACGCATCCGCCGGGCGGCGAACGCGTGAGCCATCCCAACGACGAGGGCCAGAGGAAACGGCAACGCGCGCCCGGCGCGCGATGCGCAGTCGCGTGCAAGTGCAGGGTGCCGCATGCGCAACGAGACCGTTCGACGGGTGCGACACATGCCGACTCCGCGGCGGGGCCATGCGCTCCGAGCGATACACCGATGGGGCGCTGGCGGGTCCCGGGGCAGGTGCCGTGCCTGCGGACGTCGGAGCGGGGCGGTGGCGTAGCTACGTGCCGTCGCTGCGCTTGCACGTACGCGGGCCAAACGCGCTTCCCGCCCGGCCGTCCGAAATGGAGCAGTGCTGTGCCGTTTTGGATGGCACGCCGTGCCCACAGCGGCTGGCCTTTCATCCATATGGGGCGGCTGACGGGATCTCGAACGGCAGGTACCGGCTGCCGCGCGTAGTACACTCCGTCGCGCGTTCGGACGAAGACCAGACCACCGCCACGCGGTGGTCCTCCGCCTCGCTCAGTCCTCTAGACGTTCCCATGAAGCGGCGTCGCGCCCTGTGCGGTCACGCGCTATCACGCCTCATGGCGCATTGCCGGCGTTGAAGCTCGCGAGCAATCCAGTGAGCCGCTTGAGGCGACCGGCGAGTAGCACTTCGCGCGGCGTCTGTCCCCGGAGTGCGGGTACGGCCCGGCCCAGCCAGTACCGCGCCGTGGCCTGATCCTTCACCGTGCGGCGCGACTCGCCCAGGAGCTCTCCCAACGCATCCACGCGATCGAGGAAGATGGGAGACGGCTCAGTATCTCCGGCCCGCCAACGATGCACGGTGCTCTCGTCGGCTTTGATTGCCCGCGTCACTTCGGCATAGGTCAGCCCCACCCCAATAGATCGTGCGCCTGTTCGATTGCGCGGAGCTCGTGGGTCAGGGTCGCCATGGGCATGCCTCCGGAAAAAGCCCTTTGAGCAATCTGGATGGTAGTCCTTGCAGATGCAGGTGAACGACTTGCACGGGAGAGCAACAGCACCACAAACGGTACGACGCATCCCGGAAACACAAACCGTCCGACCGGGGAGCTCGCGACCGGACGGTGAGATCGTACAGCTGGGGCGGGTGGATTCGAACCACCGATCTTCGGATTAACAGTCCGACGCTTTGCCAGCTCAGCTACGCCCCAAGAGACGCGAATCCCGGCCATACCCCGGCCGGGATCGGCACCTTCTGCCTAATCTATGAAACGACGCTGGAGCGCGCGACCCCACGCCCCACGCGTCACCCCTTCGTCACTGGC
>JADGGM010000101.1 GCA_019689955.1 Gemmatimonadaceae bacterium | reverse complement strand
AGGATGGGGTGGTGGTGAAGACGGGGGACTCCACGCTCCTCGTGCACGAGGTGCAGGTGGACGGCGAGACGCCCACGGTCCCGCGGTGGCGCATCGGGACGCGCCTGGGCCTGGACCCCGTCGCGGCGCTGTGCGCCATGCAGGCGCGCGCCACGGCCCACGAGATCGGCCGCGTATGAGGAGGAATCACATGTGGCACGAAGACGTGACCAAGCGCCTCGAGCTGGCGATCGTTCCGCCGAGCCTGACCATCGCCGACGCCCTCGCCCGGCTCGACCGCGCGGGCACCGGCGTGCTCCTCCTCGCGGACGATGACCGCGTGCTCTTCGGCATCGTGACCGACGGCGACATCCGCCGCCACATCCTCTCCGGCGAGTCGCTCGACGTGCCGTGCGCGAACATCGCCACGCGCACGCCTCTCGTCGCCACGCCGGAGACGACGAAGGCGGAAGCGCTCCACCTCATGGACCACGCGCGCGACTTCGTGCTCAACCACCTCCCGGTGGTCGACGCGGACCGCCGCATCGTGGGGCTCGTGTTGCGGAGCGATCTCGTGAGCACGGATCACGCCGGGCTCTCGGCGGTGATCATGGCCGGCGGCTTCGGCACGCGCCTGCGCCCGCTCACCGACACCGTGCCCAAGCCGATGCTCCCGGTGGGGGACCGCCCCCTCCTCGAGCTGACCGTGGAGCGGCTCCGGCGCTCGGGGATCAAGCGCGTGAACGTGACCACGCACTACCTCGCCGACGCCATCTCCAACCACTTCGGCGACGGGCACGCCTTCGGCGTGGACATGCGCTACGTGCCGGAAGACCGGCCGCTCGGCACCGCGGGCGCGCTCCGCCTCATGGAGCCGACCGACGAGCCGCTCCTCGTGCTCAACGGCGACATCCTGACCACCGTCGACTTCCAGGCGCTCCTCGCCTACCACCGCGAGCACCGCGCCGACGTCACGGTGGGCGTGCGCAAGTACGAGCTGCAGGTCCCGTACGGCGTCGTCGAGTGCGACGGCGCGCTGGTGCGCGCGCTGCGCGAGAAGCCGGTGCGCACCTTCCTCGTGAACGCGGGGATCTACCTGCTGGAACCCTCGGTGATGGGCTTCATCCCCGAAGGGCGGCGGTTCGACATGACGGACCTCATTCAATCACTGCTCGACGCGGGGCGGCGCGTGGCCAGCTTCCCGATCGTCGAGTACTGGCTGGACATCGGGCGGATGGCCGACTACGAGCAAGCCCAGGACGATGTCAAGCACGCGAGACTCTGAGCCATGAACATACTCGTCACCGGCGGCGCCGGATACGTAGGATCCTCGCTCGTCCCTCTCCTCCTCGCCAAGGGGCACCGCGTGCGCGTGCTCGACAGCCTGCTGCACGGCGGCGAGGCGCTCCTCGGCGTGTGGACCGATCCCGCGTTCGAGTTCGTGAAGGGAGACGTGCGCGACGCGGCGACGGTGCAGCACGCCGTGGCCGGGATGGACGCGGTGGTGCACCTCGCGGCGATCGTCGGGGACCCGGCGTGCGCGCGCGAGCCCGCACTGGCGCGCGCCGTCAACCTCGAGGGGTCGCTCGCGCTCATCGAGGCCGCGCGCCGCGCGGGGGTCAAGCGCTTCGTCTTCGCCTCCACGTGCAGCAACTACGGGAAGATGGCCGACCCCACGCAGTACGTGGACGAGCGCTCGGAGCTCCGCCCGGTGTCGCTCTACGCCGAGACCAAGGTCGCGGTGGAGCAGGCGATGCTCGACGCGGGGGCGGCGAACGGGATGGCCATGACCCCGCTCCGCTTCGCCACCGTGTTCGGCGTCGCGCCGCGCATGCGCTTCGACCTCACGGTCAACGAGTTCACACGCGACATGCTGACCAAGGAGAAGCTGGTCGTCTTCGGCGAGCAGTTCTGGCGCCCGTACGTGCACGTGCGCGACGCCGCGCGCGCCGTGGCCATGGTGCTCGAGGCGCCGGTGGAGCGCGTGCGCGGACACGTGTTCAACGTGGGCTCGACGGAGCAGAACTACCAGAAGCAGCAGCTCGTGGAGCTCATCAAGGTGCACGCGCCGAAGGCCGTGGTCGAGTACGTGCACAAGCAGGAGGACCCGCGCGACTATCGCGTCTCCTTCGCCCGCATCGCCAGCCAGCTCGGCTACCAGACGACGATGTCGGTGCCGGACGGGATTCGCGAGGTGGCGCAGCTCGTGACGAACCGCGTGATCGCCGACCCCGACGCCGCGAGGTACCGCAATTGAGCACCTCCGAGCAGCGCGCCCCCGGCGCACCGGCCCCGGCGGGGTTCACCCCGCTCTGCGTCCCCGAGATCCGCGGGAACGAGTGGGCCTACATCAAGGACTGCCTCGACACCGGGTGGGTCTCCTCCGTGGGCGCCTACGTGGACCGCTTCGAGCGCGCCGTGGCCGATGCGGTGGGCGCGCGCTATGCCGTCGCGACGACGACGGGGACGGCGGCGCTCCACGTCGCGCTCCTCCTCGCCGGCGTGGAGCGCGATGACGAGGTGCTCACCTCCACGCTCACGTTCATCGCCCCGGCGAACGCGATCCGCTATGTAGGCGCGTGGCCGGTGTTCATCGATGCGGAGCCGGGCACGTGGCAGATGGACCCGCAGAAGGTGACCGACTTCCTGGAGCGCGGGTGCGAGTGGCGCGACGGCGCGCTCCGCAACCGCGCGACCGGGCGCCGCGTGCGCGCGATCATCCCGGTCCACATCCTCGGCCACCCGGTGGACACGGATCCGGTGCTCGATGTCGCGCGCAAGTTCGGCCTCACCGTGATCGAGGATGCCACCGAGAGCCTGGGCGCGCGCTATCGCGGCCGGCCCGTGGGGCACCTGGGCGACATGGCGTGCTTCAGCTTCAACGGGAACAAGCTCCTCACCACCGGCGGCGGCGGGATGCTCGTCACCGATGACGAGGCGCTCGCCAAGCGCGCACGCTACCTCACCACGCAGGCGAAGGACGACCCCGTTGAGTACGAGCACCACGAGGTGGGGTACAACTACCGCCTCACCAACCTCCAGGCCGCGATGGGCGTGGCGCAGATGGAGCAGCTCGACGCGTACGTCGCGGCCAAGCGCCGCATCGCGAGCACGTACGCCGAGGCACTCGGCGAGATCCCCGGGCTCACGATCATGCCCGAGGCGAGCTGGGCGTGGAGCACCTTCTGGATGTATACGGTCCTCGTCGACGCCGACACCTTCGGGATCGGCTCGCGCGAGCTCCTGAAGACGCTCGAGCGCGCGCGCATCCAGACGCGCCCCCTCTGGCAGCCGCTGCACCGGTCGCCCGCGCACCGCGGGGCGTTCGCCGTCGACTGCTCGACGGCCGAGGACCTCCACCGGCGCGCGCTGAGCCTCCCGTGCTCCGTGGGGCTCACCCCCGAGTCGCAGCGCGAGGTGATCGACCAGGTGACGCGCCTCGCCGCGCGCACGGTGCCCTGAGGGAGCGACGACCATGCCGGCCGCGTCCGTCCTCGTGATCGGTGGTGGGCTCGTGGGGCTCGGGACCGCGTACAAGCTGTTGCGCGCGTACCCGGGGCTCCGGGTCACCGTGCTCGAGAAGGAAGCGGCCGTGGGGCGGCACCAGAGCGGGAACAACAGCGGCGTGCTGCACGCGGGGCTGTACTACGCGCCCGGCTCCCTCAAGGCGCGCCTCGCGGTGGACGGCATCCGGCAGATGGTCGCGTTCTGCCGCGCGCACGGGATCCCGCACGAGATCTGCGGCAAGCTCGTGGTCGCGGTGACGGAGGACGAGGTGCCGCGGCTGCGCGAGCTGCTGCGGCGTGGGACGGAGAACGGTCTCGCGGAACTCGAGTGGCTCACGCCGGAGCAGATGCGCGAGATCGAGCCGCACGTGGCCGGCGTGGCCGCGGTGCGCGTCCCGGAGGAGGGGATCGCCGACTACCCGCGCGTGAGCGCGACGCTCGCGGTGGAGATCGCTCGCTCGGGGGGAGAAGTGATCACCGGCGCCGAGGTGCATGCGTTGCGCGAGACCCCGGCGGGGTGGGTGGCGGAGACACGGCGCGGCGCGTTCATGGGGACGCTCCTCATCAACTGCGCCGGGTTGCACGCGGACCGTGTCGCGCGGCTCGCGGGGGAGGAGCCGGAGCTGCGCATCGTCCCGTTCCGCGGCGAGTACTACGCGCTCCGCCCGGAGCGGCAGCACCTGGTGCGCAACCTCATCTACCCGGTGCCCGACCCGGCATTCCCGTTTCTCGGCGTGCACTTCACGCGCCTCGTGCGCGGCGGCGTGGAGGCGGGCCCGAACGCGGTGCTCGCCTTCGCGCGCGAGGGATACACGCGCGGCACCGTGAGCGTGCGCGACCTCGCGGAGGCACTGGCCTTCCCCGGCGTGTGGCGCTTCCTCGAGCGCTACCCGAGGACGTGCTGGGCCGAGCTGCGCCGCTCGTTCAGCCGAACGCTCTTCTGCCGCGCGCTGCAGCGGCTGGTGCCGGAGGTCCAGCCGCAGGACCTCGTCCCCGGCGGCGCCGGTGTGCGGGCGCAGGCGATGCTCCGCAACGGCGATCTCGTGAACGACTTCTTCTTCGTGTCGCGCCGGTCGGCGCTGCACGTGCTCAATGCGCCGAGCCCCGGCGCGACCGCGTCGCTCGCCATCGGCGACACGATCGTGAAGACCGTGGCCGACCGCCTCGATTGACGACCCGCGCATGACTGCCACCACCTCGCTCCCCACCACGCGCCCGGCCACGTATGAGCTGGCCGACCTCACCCGCGCCCTCCGCGCCGCCGGCCTCGCGCGCGGCGACGTGGTCCTCGTGCACGCGTGCCTCGACACCCTGGGCACGATGCGCGACGCGCCCACCCCGGCCGCGCGCGCCGCGCGCGTCGTCGACGCGTTGCGCGAGGTGATCGGCGACGAGGGGACGCTC
Organism: Gemmatimonadaceae bacterium; assembly: GCA_019689955.1. Taxonomy (GTDB): domain Bacteria; phylum Gemmatimonadota; class Gemmatimonadetes; order Gemmatimonadales; family Gemmatimonadaceae; genus JADGGM01. The sequence goes on along the minus strand of JADGGM010000101.1, from coordinate 3,447 downwards.
CTCGTCCCCACCTACACCTTCTCGTTCTGCCGCGGCGAGCTGTTCGACGTCGCGCGCACCCCCACGCGCGGCGGGCCGTGGAGCACCTCGGCGGAGTTTCTCGAGTACGTGCGGACCCTCCCCGGCGCGGTCCGCTCGCACGATCCCATTCACTCCGTGGCCGGCGTCGGCCCCGCGGCGGCGGCGTTGCTCGCCGACGTCCCCCCGACCTGCTTCGGGGAGGGGAGCGTGTTCGCGCGGCTCGAGGCGGTGGCGGCCAAGATCTGCCTCCTCGGCGTCGGGCTCGAGGAGGCGACGTTCCGCCACTACGTCGAGGAGCGCGTCGGCGTCCCCTTCCGCTACAAGAAGCTGTTCACCGGGCACATTCGCGACGGCGCCACCGTGCGCAAGACCGGGTGGGTGTACTCCGTGCGCATCCTCGCCGACAACGGCTACCCCGACGGGCGCCGGATCGAGGCGCGCGCGCGGGAGACCGGCGTGTGCCGCGCCGCGGCCGTCGGCGAGGGGGGTGGGGAAGTGCTCGTCGTGGAGACCCCGGCGTACCACGCCCTGCTCGCGCGCATGATCGCCGAGGACCCGTGGGTGAGCGCGCGCGGACCCGCCGGGGACCCCGTCGTGCTCGAGGACGCGCGTGTCGGGGCCCCGCGCCTCCACGCCTCGCTCCCCGCGAACGCCTCGATGCGCGAGATGATCGACGCGCTCTGGCGCCTCCCGCGCGACATCGTCTCCGACGGGTACGACGCCGCCCTCCGCGCGCTCGCCACCCAGCTCCCCATGACCATCCACGAGTACCCCTCGGGGTCCGAGTGCTGGAGCTGGATCATCCCAGAGAAGTGGACCTGCCACGAAGCGTACCTCGAGACGCTCGACGGCCGGCGCCTCTTCTCGTACGCCGATCATCCGCTGCACGTCGTGTCGTACTCCCTCCCCTTCGACGGCGTGGTGACGCGCGACGAGCTGCTCCGGCACCTCCACGTGCACCCGTGGCTCCCCGATGCGGTGCCGTTCATCTTCAAGTACTACGAACGCGACTGGGGACTCTGCTGCACGCGCACCCAGCGCGACGCGCTGCTCGACGACCGCTACCGCGTCGTCATCCGCACGAGCTTCAGCTACGGCACGCTGAAGGTCGGGGAGGTCGTGCTCCCCGGCGCGAGCGACGACACCATCGTCCTCTGCGCGCATCTCTGCCACCCGCACATGGTCAACGACGACCTCACCGGCGTGGTGGTCGGGATCGACGTCATGCGCGCGCTCGCCGCGCGGACGAACCGGCGCTACACGTACCGCTTCCTCATCGTCCCCGAGACCATCGGGTCGATCGCCTACCTGAGCCGGAACGAGGCGCTCATCCCGAAGATGCGCGGGGGGCTCTTCCTCGAGATGCTCGGGCGCAACCACCCGCACGCGCTCCAACGCTCCTTCGCCGACCGGAGCGAAGTGGACCGCTGCTTCACCCTCGCGCTCCAGGAGCGCGACCCGTACGGGTGGACCGCCCCCTTCCGGGCGATCGTCGGGAACGACGAGCGGCAGTTCAACGCGCCGGGCGTGCGCGTCCCCATGCTCTCGCTCTCGCGCGCGCTCCGCACGCCGGAGCCGAACCACTATTTCGAGGAATATCACTCGAGCCACGACACCCCTGACCGCGTGCCGCCGGGGAGCCTCGAGGCGTCGCGCGACCTCGTGCTGCACATGCTCGACGTGCTCGAGGGGAACGTCGTCCCGGTGAACCGGTTCAAGGGCGAGGTGTTCTGCTCGCGCTATGGAATCAACATCGATCCGTACGTGAACCCGGAGGGCGCGAAGGCGCTCTTCGACATCATGTTCCTGATCGATGGGCAGCACTCGGTGGCCGACATCGCCGAGATGTGCAGTATTCCATTTTCCGCCGCCAGGGCGACGCTCGACGAGCTGCGCCGCCATGGTCTGGTCGAGGTCTCGCAATGATTCATTCCATCCTCGCTCTCCTCAGTGCCGCAATGGTCGCGGCCGCCGGGGTGACGGGCACCGCCGACGAGGTGTCCGGTCTCACCGGGGCCACGGACGGGCGGACATCGAGCACGGGACGCCGCACGCTGCGCCACGTGCGGGAGCCGCTCACGCTCTTCGACTTCGACCCCCACGCCATGCGTGGGAAGCACTTCTTCGAGGGGATCCTGCACTACCGGGAGCGGATCCTCGAGGCGAACCGGCACCGCATCCTCCCGCGCGAGGCGTACCGCTGCGCGCTCTGCGGCGGGCGCGAGGGGACGACGCTCCTGGAGTGGGTGGAAGGGTACCACGTGGTCCGCTGCCACCGGTGCGACTACTCGACGGCGAGCTTCGCGATCGAGAGCGCGAAGACGCACGTGGAGGACGTGTACGCGAGCGATCTCTACTACGAGAAGTTCGCCCGCGAGACGCTGGCGCACTTCGAGTACCGGAAGAACCGCATGGGGGCCGAACGCTACCGCTACGTGATCGAGCGGCTGGGGCTCGACCCGCAGCGCGCGCGCGTGCTCGACGTGGGGTGCGGGGCGGGGCTCTTCCTCGCCTACCTGAAGGACCGCGGCGTTTCTGCGCGCGGGCTCGAGGTCTTCCCGCGCGCCGTGCGCTTCTGCCGCGAGATGGGGCTCGATGTGTCCGACACCGACTTGCGTGACGAGCCGGACGGCGCGTACGACGCGATCGTGATGTTCGACGTCCTCGAGCACCTCGACGATCCGATCAGCACGGTGTCGGTCGCCGCGAAGAAGCTCAAGCCGGGCGGCTTCCTCGTGGGGTACACGCCGAACATCCACTCGGTGGCCTACGAGCTGATGGGGAGCCAGCAGAACACGCTCCTCCCGTTCGAGCACGTCGGGTTCTTCAGCGACGCGTCGTTCACGTATCTGGCCGAGCACGCGGGGCTGCGTGTGTACTCGGTGGACGTCTTCGGCTTCGACGTGATGGACTACCTCCTCATGAAGGAGTATGAGGACAAGATCGAGTACACGGTGAAGCTGCGTGACATGATGCTGCTCTTGCAGGGCGCGGTGGACCGGTTGCGGATCGGGAACCACTTCCGGGTCACGTTCCAGCGCCCCGTGGACGTCTGATGCGTATCCTCGTCGACCCCAGCACGTTCGACTGCCGCAACATGGGCGACGTGGCCATGTTGCAGGTCGCGCTCGCGCGGCTGCGGGCGACGTGGGCGCACGCGTCGATCGAGGTGATCACCGACGATCCGGCGGCGCTGGCGGCGCACGCGCCGGAGGTGACGCCGGTGCCCCACGCGGGGCGCCAGATCTGGTTCACCGAGCGCTATCTGCTGGGCGGGTTGCACGACCGGATCCCGCCGGCGATGTCGGACCGCCTGGTGCACTGGAAGCGGCAGTTGCGCCGCCGGCGCCCCCCGCTCGTCTCGCGCGCGGTGCGGCGGCGGTGTCTTATAAACAAAAGCGCGCCCCCCAGACAAGACGGCCTGGG
>JADGGM010000100.1 GCA_019689955.1 Gemmatimonadaceae bacterium | reverse complement strand
GCCCCGTGCGCCGTCGGGGGGGCGAACGGCCGCGGGGGGTCGCGCGTATGGAGGGAGAGCGGCGCCGGCTGCGCGCCGACGCCTCGATGGTCCTCTCTCTCCACCTTGGCACCGCAGACACCATGCACACACCCCGAGCCGCTCTCGTTGCTTTCCTCGCGGTGGCGCTCCCCGTGCAGCTCGCGGCCCAGCGCGCGCCCTCCCGGGCGGGGCGCGACACGAGCCACGCCCCGAGCCACGACACCGCGCAGGTCCCCGGCACCGGCAAGACGCCGGCGCTGGACACCGAGCACCGCACGGTCACGCAGCATTCCATCGTCGTCGGCGGGCAACGGATCGACTACGACGCGACCGTCGGCAACATCGTCCTCCGCGATTCGGCCGACGAGCCGATCGCGACGATCTTCTACACGGCGTACACCCGCCGCGGCGTGCGCGACATGAGCCACCGGCCGATCACCTTCGCCTACAACGGCGGGCCGGGGTCGGCGTCGATCTGGCTGCACATGGGGGCGCTCGGCCCGCGGCGCGTCGTCACTCCGGACGCGCAGCACGCGGCCCCGCCGCCGTACACGATCGTCGACAACGAGTACACGCCGCTCGACAAGACGGACCTCGTCTTCATCGACCCGGTCGGGACCGGCTTCAGCCGCCCGCTCGGCAAAGCGAAGGGGAAAGACTTCTGGGGGGTCGACGAGGACGTGCGCTCGCTGGCCCAGTTCATCAGCCGCTACCTGAGCGAGAACGACCGCTGGAACTCCCCGCGCTACCTCGCCGGCGAGAGCTACGGCACCACACGCTCGGCCGCGCTCGTGAACTACCTCCAGCGGCGCGAGAACATGGACTTCAACGGCGTCATCCTCATGTCGGCCGTGCTGGATTTCCAGACCATCACGTTCGACGACGGGAACGACATGCCGTTCATCATGTACCTCCCCGCGTACGCCGCGGTGGCCTGGTACCACCACGCGCTCCCCAACCAGCCCAAGGAGCTGCGCCCGTTCCTGAAGGAAGTCGAGCACTTCGCGATGACCGACTATGCGATGGCGCTCCTCGCGGGCGACGACCTCGCGCCGGCCGAGCGGACGCGGATCATCAACCAGCTCCACCAGTACACCGGGCTGAGCACGGACTACATCGACAAGGCCGACCTGCGCGTGGAGGCCGGGCAGTTCGAGAAGGAGCTGCTGCGCGAGCACGGCGCCGTGGTGGGGCGGCTCGATGCGCGCTTCACCGGGCCCACAGGAGACCTGCTCGCCGAGCGGGCGCCGTACGACCCGCAGTCGGCGGACATCAGCTCGGCGTTCGTGTCCGCGTTCAACCAGTACCTGCACGGTGAGCTGAACTTCGGGAAGGGGATGCAGTACACGGTGAGCGGGAACGTGCAGCCGTGGAACTGGAACCACGGCCAGCGCCGCGGGTGGCCCGGCCACACCAACGTCGCGGTCGACCTGTCGCAGGCGCTGCAGTACAACACGCGCCTCCACGTGCAACTGAACAGCGGGCTCTTCGACCTGGCGACGCCGTACTACGCGGCCGAGTGGACGATGGCGCACCTCCACCTCCCCAAGGAGCTGCAAAGCCACGTGCACGAGGAGGAGTACGACGCGGGGCACATGATGTACCTGCACGAGCCGTCGCTGGCGAAGCTCAAGAAGAACATCGCATCGTTCATCGACCTGACCTCGGGGGGCGGGGCCGAAGGGGCGCACGTCGCCGACGGCTCGCACTGATCGAGGCGGTCTCCAGCGGCGCGGCGGTGCTCCGCGGCCGGCGAGGGCCGGCCGCGATGTGGTGAGCGCTGCCGCGCCGCGTTGCATCCTCCGCGGAGCGGGCTAGCTTACTCGGCGTCGCGTCCGCCGCGCCACGCGGTGGCGTCGGGAGCCGCACGACCGCCAGGAGAGAGTGCCGCCGCATGCCGCGTGTCGCGTTTCAGGGAGACCTCGGAGCCTTCAGCGAGGAGGCGATCGTCGCGCTGTGGGGCGCCGCGGCGGAGCCGGTCCCGATGCGTGAGCTCCGCGACGTGGCGCACGCCGTGGCGGTGGGCGAGGCGGAGCTCGGGCTCCTCCCGGTGGAAAACACCCTCGCCGGGAGCGTGGTGGGGAGCTACGATGCGCTCGCGGAGCACGACGCGCTCTCCGTGGTGGCGGAGGTCACGATCCCGATCCACCACTGCGTGCTCGGCGTGCGCGGCGCGACGCTCGAGACCATCGAGCGGGTGGAGAGCCACCCGGTCGCGCTGGCCCAGTGCGAGCGCTTCTTCCGCGCGCATCCGCGGATCGTCGCCCAGGCGGCATACGACACCGCGGGGGCAGCGCGCGAGGTGGCCGAGCGTGGGGACCGGCGCGTGGCCGCGATCGCGGGGCGCAGGGCGGCCACGCGGTTCGCGCTCGACGTGCTCGCCGCGGACATCGAAGACCGCCCCGACAACCAGACGCGCTTCGTCGCCATCGCGCGCGCGCCCGCCCCACCGCCCGCGGGGACGCCGGCGCGGACCACGCTCATCCTCACGACCGCGAACGTCCCCGGCGCGCTGCACCGCGTGCTGCAACCGCTGGCGGAGCACGGGATCAACCTCAGCAAGCTCGAGTCGCGCCCGACCGGCGAGCCGTGGAGCTACCGGTTCTTCGTGGACCTCGAGCACGCTGCTGGGGACCCGCGCCTCGACGCGGCGATCTCCGCGATCCGCGCGGCGACGCAGTCGCTGCGCATCGTGGGCACGTATCGGCGCGCGGCCGGCGCGTCCGCGCCCGGCGCTGCCGCGCCGGAGGTGGCGCGGGGAGGCGCGATGCGCGCGGCGGGCGAGGGGAGCGCGCCCGCGGACCGCACGCCGGGGGTCGTCGTGATCGGGCTGGGCGTGATCGGCGGATCGCTCGCGCGCGCGCTGACGGTGCAGGGGGTGGCGACGCGCGCGTTCGCCACGAGCGATGAGGATCGTGCGTTGGCCGCGCGCGCGGGGGTCGTCGTGGCAGGCTCCCTCGGCGACGCACTCCAGGGGGTGGGCGCGGACGATATTGTCGTCGTCGCGGTCCCGCCGGGGGCGTTGGGCGCGGTGCTGCGCGAGGTGCGAACGCACGTCGCACGCGACGTGGTGGTGTTCCACGCGACCGGGCTCCAGACCGACCGCGCGCTGGGGCTGGACCCCGCGCACCACGCGGCCACGCTCGGCGCGCACCCGCTCGCTGGGTCGCACGGGAGCGGGTTCGGCGCGTCGCGGCTCGACCTCTTTCGCGGCTGCACGGTGAGCGTGGAGGCGCGCGCGGACGCGCGCGCGCGGCGTCTGGCGGAGTGGCTGTGGCACACTGCGGGCGCGGCGTGCGTGGAATATCGGAGCGCTGCGGAGCACGACCGGCGGATCGCGTGGGCGAGCCACCTCCCGCAGCTCGCCGCCACCGGGATCGCGTCCGCGCTCGCGCGCGCGGGGCTCGATCCCGCCGCGCTGGGCCCCGGTGGGCGCGACGTCACCCGTCTCGCCGCGAGCCCGTTCGCGCTCTGGCGCGACCTCCTCGAGCGCGCCCCGGCCGACACGCTCGCCGCCGTCGACGCCGTGGCCGGCTCGCTCGCTTCGCTCCACGCCCTCCTCGCCGCGCGCGACCTCGGCGCGCTGGAACGGGTGTGGACCGAAGCCGCGGCATGGCGGCGGGCGGCAGACCCGCCCGCGAACACGCCACCCGTGGAGGACGCCGCCCGGAACCGGTGACCCCGCGCGGGGATTCGATGCGCGCTCCCCGGTCGCCGCGTGCGCACGACGCGCCTTGCCCGGCTGCCGGGGGGCCTGGTAACATCGTGGCAACTCACGGAAGAGGAGTAGACTGTGCATCGTTTGGTGATGGTGGTGGCGGCGGCGGGCGCGTGCGCCGTGCTCGCGCGCCCGGCGGCAGCGCAGGCGGGGAACGCGACGGCGCGCTTCCGCCTCTCGAGCCCGCAGGTCCACGAGGGCGGGACGATCTCCGAGGAGCAGGTGTTCAACAGCTTCGGCTGCAGCGGGAAGAACGTCTCCCCGGCGCTCCGCTGGAGCGGCGCCCCGGCCGGCACCAAGAGCTTCGCGATTACCATGTATGATCCGGACGCCCCGACGGGGAGCGGGTGGTGGCACTGGCTCGTCTTCAACATCCCCGCGAGCACGACCGAGCTCCCGGCGGGCGCCGGCGATCCGTCGAAGCAGCTCGCGCCCGCAGGGAGCGTGCAGAGCCGCACGGACTTCGGCCAACCCGGCTACGGCGGCCCCTGTCCGCCCCCGGGGGACAAGCCACACCGCTACATCTTCACCGTGTACGCGCTGAAGGTCGATTCGCTCCCCCTCGACGCGAACGTACCCGGCGCCCAGGTAGGCTACTACGTCAACCAGAACGCGCTCGCCAAGGCGACGCTCACTGCCCGCTACGGGCGTCCCGCCGCGCACTGAGCTCGGCCGACACGCGGCCGGCGGGGCCTCCAACGGCTCCCCGCCGGCCGCGTCGTCGTTCCCCCCACTGTCCGCGACAACCGACCGGCGCCGCCGGTGGTCCAATGAGGCGGCACCCGGTGCCGTCGAGCCCGCATGACCGCTGCTCGGCGTATCGCCCGCGGCGCCCCCTGGTTATCCTTTCTTCGGGGTCTCAGCGTCTCCTCGAGACCCATTGCCCCGATCGATCACCACCTCTCCAACACATGGCCAATTCACCGCGGTTCTCCCTGCTAGCCGTTGCCCTCGCTGCCACGATCGGCACGGCCGGCGCGCAGACCGCTGCGCCGCAACGCGCGCAGCCCGGCACGCCGGCCCCCGCCGAGAGCGGGGGCGTCGCCGATACGTCGATCTTCGCGCCGCTCCCGCTCCCCACACCGAACGAGTTCCGCCTGGCGAGCGGCGCCCCCGGCCCGCGCTACTGGCAAAACCGCGCCGACTACGACATCACGGCGACGCTCGACACGGGCGCCAACGCGCTCACGGGCGAGCTGACGATGCGCTACACGAACAACTCCCCCACCACGCTCGACCACATCTGGATGCAGGTCGAGCAGAACGCGTTCACCGACAGCTCGCTCAACGCCTACATCTACCCGCAGAACTCGCGCTTCGGTGCGCGCGCGTTCGCGGGGGGTGACGAGATCGACCACTTCGAGCAGATCGTCACCGCGCGCGGCGCGAAGAATGGGCGCAAGGTCCCGCTCAAGACGCGCACGTACGACACCATGCTGTACGTCGAGCTGGCCGAGCCGCTCGCGCCGGGGAAGACGGCCACCTTCAGCGTGGGGTGGCACTTCAAGATCCCCGAGCATGGCGCGGACCGCATGGGGCACGACGGCCCGCTCTACGAGCTGGCCCAGTGGTACCCGCGTGTGGCCGTGTATGACGACGTCCGCGGATGGAACACGGACCCGTATGTCGGGCAAGGGGAGTTCTACCTCGAGTACGGCGACTTCACCTACGCGGTGACCGTCCCCGCCGGATACATCGTCGCGGGGACCGGGACGCTCGAGAACCCGCGCGAGGTCCTCACCGCGACGCAGATCGCGCGCCTCGCCAAGGCGGCCAGGTCGGACACGGTCGTGCACATCATCACCCAGGCCGAGCTGGAGAGCGGGGCCGCGCGCCCCTCGCGCACCGGCACGGCGACCTGGAAGTTCCGGGCGCACAACGTGCGCGACGTCGCCTGGGCCGCGTCTCCGGAGTACCTGTGGGATGCAACGAGCTGGAAGGGGATCATGGCGTATGCGTACTACCGGCCGAGCGCGATCGATCCGTGGAGCGATGCGGCCGACGAGGCGCGCATGTCGATCATGGAGTACTCGGAGCGATGGTTCCAGTACCCCTACCCGCAGATCAGCGCGGTGGAAGGGCCGGTGAGCGGGATGGAGTACCCGATGCTCGCCATGGAGGCCCGCTCCGAGGACAAGTACGATCTGTACAACGTCGTCACCCACGAGATCGGTCACAACTGGTTCCCGATGATCGTGGGGAGCAACGAGCGCATCCACTTCTGGCAGGATGAAGGGTTCAACACCTTCATCAACACGTTCTCGGAGGCGCGGCGCTACCCCGAGCGCGGCGACCAGATGCAGCGCGCGGCGGACGAGCGGAGCCAGATCGAGCAGACGATGATCCACGACGTCGATGTGCCGATCGAGCAGCCCGCGGACCGGATCGACCCGCGCCGGCTCGGCTTCACGGAGTACACGAAGACGTCCGTCGGCTTGCAGCTTCTCCGCCAGGAGATACTCGGCCCTGCGGCGTTCGACGACGCGTTCCGCACGTACGTGAAGCGGTGGGCGTTCAAGCACCCCACCCCGGCCGACTTCTATCGTACCATGGAGGACGTCTCGGGGCAGCGCCTCTCCTGGTTCTGGCGCGAGTGGTTCATCACCAACGATCACTTCGACCAGGCGATCGACACGGTGGTCACGCGCACGAAGGGGGACACGACGATGGTCGGCGTGCTGTACGGGAACCACGCTCGCGGCGTGCTCCCGATCCGCGTCCGCTTCACCTTCTCCGACGGGAGCACGCAGGACTACCGCTACCCGGCGAACGTGTGGAGCCAGAACAGCTCGCAGTACGGCCGCCGCTACGATTTCGTCGGAAAGACGCTCGTCAAGATCGAGCTCGATCCGGACAAGCGGCTGATCGACGTCAATCGCGCGAACAACGTGTGGACCGCCAAGCCCGCGGCGGTGAACCCTTAGTGGACAGGGTCCGCGGGCCGCGCCATGCGGCCCGCGCCCTCACGCGTCGCACTGCCCTGTGAGCACCACGACCTACGCCGCGGGCGTCTACTCGCCCGCGTCACACCCCGCGCTCTCGCCGGCCGACGAGCTCGCCTTCGAGACCTCGCAGGTGTTGGCGAAGCCGTTCGTGGCGGTCCAGCGCCGCGGCGGGGGGATCGTCGTGGAGGGGGCGCCGCACCACGCGTGGGGGAGCCTGGCGGACGGCGTGGGGTTCGCCGAGTGGCGGTGGGATGGCGCCACGCTCGAGGCGCGGACGGACCGCTTCGGCTTCCGTCCGCTGTTCTACTGGGAGCACGGCGAGGGGGTGGCGGTCGCCGCGTCGCTCCTCAAGCTGGTGGAGCTCGGCGCGCCGACGGAGCTCGACGACGCGGCGCTCGCAGTTTTTCTACGCATCGGATTTTTTCTCGCCGAGGACACCCCATTTCGCGCCGTGCGCGTGCTCCCACCCGGCGGGCGGCTCACCTGGCGTGACGGAGTGCTCGAGGTCACCGGCGGCTACCCCGCGGTCCGCCACAGCGACGTCCCGCGCGACGACGCGATCGACGCATACATCGCCGTGGTGCGCGACGCCGTGCGCCGGTCGCTTCCCGCGCGCGACGGGTGCGCGATCCCGCTGAGTGGCGGGCGCGACTCGCGGCACATCCTGCTCGAGCTGCACGCCGCCGGCGCGCCGCCGGACGTGTGCATCACGCTCCGCAACTACCCCCCGCGCGGCGGGCGCGATCTCGCCGTCGCGCCGGAGCTCGCGCGCGCAGTAGGGGTGCCGCACGTGGTGCTCGACGAGGACCCCTCGCGCGTGCGCGCGGAGCTGCGGAAGAACCTCGCGACCCACCTCTGCGCGGACGAGCACGCGTGGTTCGTCCCGCTCGCCGACTACGTGCGCGGGCGGTGGGGGACGATCTATGACGGGCTCGCGGGGGACGTGCTCTCCGCGGGGCACCGCCTCGACGCGCACCGGCTGGAGCACATGCGCACCAGGCGCCTGGCCCCGCTCGCCGCGCTGCTCTGCGACGAGGGGCACGTGCGCTTCCTCCCGCGCAAGCAGGCGCGCCGGTTCAGCCACGCCCTCGCGATCGAGCGGCTGGTGGCGGAGCTGGAGCGGCACGTGGAGGCGCCGAACCCGGTGGGCTCGTTCTTTTTCTGGAACCGCACGCGGCGCGAGGTGGCGCTGGTGCCGTTCGGGCTGTTGGATGGTGCGGCGCGCGTGGTCACTCCCTTCCTCGACGGGGCGGTGTACGACTTCGTCTCGTCGCTCCCGGCGCACCTGTTCCTCGACCGGCGCTTCCACACCGACGCGATCCGCCGCGCGCACCCGCGCTTCGCGCACATCCCGTTCGACAGCGAGCTGACCGGCCCGGGGCCGTCGCTCCCGGCGGCGGACGTGCGGCGCCACTACCGCCGCCTCCTGCGCGAGATCGCGGAGTACGCCATCGCGCTCCCGGACCCGCGGCTCGTTCGCCGGGGGCTCCTCCTGGCGCGCACGGCGTACTGGATGATGCGCGGCGATTTCTCCGACGCGCCGGGGATGGTGATCGCGCTCTACCTGATGCAGTTGGAGCGGATCGCGCGCTGGCGCGACTGAGCGGGGCGCGTCGCGGGGGGGAAATGGCGAGGGGGGCGCGGCGATCGCCACGCCCCCCTCGCTTCCACAGTGCGCTCGTCGCGCTCCCGACCGCGAGGCTACTCCTGCA
>JADGGM010000099.1 GCA_019689955.1 Gemmatimonadaceae bacterium | reverse complement strand
GACGAGGGGGGCGAAGCTGACGGAAGCGAGGGGGGCGAGGCCGGCGCCGAAGCCTCCGAGTGACCGCGACCCAGCGCGGCTGGGTAGTGCGGGGCACGATTCCGAGGTAAACTTTGTACGCCGCCGGCCCCGGGTCGGCGGCGTTCTCGTGAAACTCCACGGGCCCCCCTCCGGGGCGAGCGCAGTGCGCGCCGCACGGGCGGCTCGAGCATCCACGCAGTCACGTGCGTGAAGGACGATTGACGATGGCGACCACGACGATCACCGCGAAGGACGTTCAGGAGCTGCGCCAGCGCACCGGCGCCGGCATGATGGACTGCAAGAAGGCGCTCGAGGAGGCCGGGGGGGACAAGGCCAAGGCCGAGGAACTGCTCCGCGTCAAGGGCGCCGCGCGCGCCGACAAGCGCGCCGGCCGCGCCGCGACCGAGGGGCTCATCGGGAGCTACATCCACCACAACGGCAAGGTCGGCGTCCTCGTGGAAGTCAACTGCGAGACCGACTTCGTCGCCCGCAACCCCGAGTTCAAGGAGCTGGTCAAGGAGATCGCGCTCCACATCGCCAGCGCCGCCCCCGTCGCCGTCGACAAGGCGAGCGTGCCGGCCGAGGTGATCGAGCGCGAGCGCCGGATCTACGAGCAGCAGGTGCGGGAGAGCGGGAAGCCCGAGCACCTCATCCCCAAGATCGTCGAGGGGAAGATCGAGGCGTACTACAAAGACGTCGTCCTCCTCTCCCAGAACTGGGTCCGCGACCCCAGCAAGACGATCGGCGACCTGGTCAAGGAGCTCGCCGCGAAGACGGGGGAGAACATCGTGGTGCGCCGCTTCGCCCGCTTCCAGTTGGGGCAGGAGTAATGACCCTGGTCACGACGCCCGTCTACAGTAGAGTACTGCTCAAGCTCTCCGGCGAGGCGCTCGCCGGAGAGAAGGGCGTCGGATTCGACTTCGATGTGCTCGACCGCCTCGCCGAAGAGGTGAAGGCGGTCGTGGCCATGGGGGTCGGAGTCGGGCTCGTGATCGGGGGCGGCAACATCGTGCGCGGCTCCCAGCTCTCCAAGATGGGGATGGACCGCGTCGCCGCCGATTACATGGGGATGCTCGGCACGGTCATCAACGCGCTCGCGATGCAGGACATCCTCGAGAAGAAGGGGATCGACACGCGCGTCATGACGGCGATCCGCATGGAAGAGATCGCGGAGCCGTACATCCGCCGGCGCGCCGTGCGCCACATCGAGGTCGGGCGCACGGTGATCTTTGCCGCGGGCACGGGGAACCCGTACTTTTCCACCGACACCGCCGCGGCGCTGCGCGCCATCCAGATGAAGGCCGACGTCATCATCAAGGCCACGAGCGTCGACGGCATCTACTCGGCCGACCCCAAGAAGGACAAAACGGCCCAGTTGTACGAACGTCTGAGCTACCGCGACGTCATCCTGCAAGGGTTGGGCGTCATGGATCAGACCGCGATCACGCTGTGCGCGGAGAACAGCCTTCCGCTCATCGTGCTCAACATTCAACGCCGGGGCGCCGTCGCCAGCGCGATCTGCGGCGAGCGTGTCGGCACCATCGTACAATGAGCTCCATCCCAGAGATCACGAAAGAGTGCCGCGCGGCCATGGACAAGGCCGTGGAGAACTCCAAGCGCGAGTTCGGCTCCATCCGGAGCGGCAAGGCGAGCCCCGCTCTCCTCGACACGGTCCGCGTCGAGGCCTACGGCCAGACGCTGCCGCTCTCGCAGGTCGCGAGCGTGTCGGCGCCGGAACCGCGTCTCCTCACGGTGACGCCGTGGGACAAGGGGCTCGCGAGCGCCATCGAGAAGGCGATCCGCGAATCGGACCTGGGGCTCAACCCGTCGAACCAGGGCGGGGTGATCCGCGTCCCCATCCCCGCGCTCAACGAGGAGCGCCGCCGCGACCTCGTGAAGGTCGTGCACAAGCTCGCCGAGGAAGGGCGGATCGCCGTGCGCCACGCGCGGACGCACGCGCGCGACATGATGAAGAAGCTCGACAAGGTCTCCGAGGACGACAAGAAGCACGCCGAGAAGGAGCTGCAGAAGCTCCACGACGATCACATCGCGCGGATCGACGAGATGGTGAAGGCGAAAGAAGCGGAGATCATGGAAGTCTGAATGGAAGGTGCCGAGCTGCTCGCGCAGATGCGCCTGAACGGCGCCGTCCCGCGCCACATCGCGATCATCATGGATGGCAACGGACGGTGGGCGCGCGAGCGGAACCTTCCGCGCCCGCTCGGCCACCGCTCGGGGATGAAGGCCGTCCGCGAGGTCGTGGAAGGGGCGATCGAGGCGGAGGTGGAGGTGCTCTCCCTCTTCGCCTTCTCGCAGGAGAACTGGCAGCGCCCGCTGCTCGAGGTGAACGCGCTCATGTCGCTCCTGCAGGAGTACATCGCGCGCGAAGCCGATGAGCTCGACGCGCGCGGCGTGCGCGTGCGCATCCTCGGCGATCTCTCCCGGCTCTCCCCCGGCGCCGCCGCGGCGGCCGAGGGGCTCATGACGCGGACCGCCGGCAACCAGCGGCTCACCCTCAACCTCTTCATCTCGTACGGCGCACGGGCCGAGCTCGTGCGCGCCGCCAGACTCCTCGCCGGCGACGTCCGCGACGGCCGCCTCGCGCTCGAGGACATCGACGAGGACACGCTGAGCCAGCGGCTCTACACCAGCGACTGTCCCGACCCCGATCTGCTCATCCGCACCTCCGGAGAGCAGCGCATCTCCAACTTTCTCCTGTGGCAGGTCGCCTACGCGGAGCTGTACATGTCGCCCGTGCTGTGGCCCGACTTCACCCGGCGACACCTGTACGAGGCCATCCTTGCGTTCCAGGCCCGCGATCGGCGATTCGGCCGCGTCCCCGTGTAAGTGGCCCTCTCCAATCTCGCGGCGCGCGTCCTGTTCGCGGTCGTCGCCATCCCGGTCGTCGTCGGGGCGGTGTACGCCGGCGGACTGTTCCTCGCCCTCCTTCTCGCCGTCGCCGCCGCCCTCGCCGCGGGTGAGCTGTTCCGCATGGTCCGCGCGACCGGGGGCGCCCCCTTCGCGGCCGCCGGCGTCACCATCGCCTTCCTCCTCCCCATCGCCGTCGCCGGCTACCAGCTCGGCCACTTCAACCCCCCCGTCCTCACCCTCGGCGCCGTCGTGGTGCTCGCTCTCCTCGCCGCGGCCATCTGGCTCCGCGGCCCCAACGGGCAGCCGCTGGGCGCCGTGGCCACGACCGTCTTCGGCGTGCTCTACACCGCCGGGATGCTGAGCTTCGCCTACGCCATCCGCTACCACAACTACATACTCGGCGCCCCCGCGGGGACCACGCTCCTCGTGCTCCCGCTCGCCGTCACGTGGGGCTCGGACACCGCCGCGTACTTCGTGGGGCGCGCGATCGGGCGGCACAAGCTCATCCCGGCGGTGAGCCCCGGGAAGACCGTCGAAGGCGCGATCGGCGGGCTCGCGGCCGCGATGCTCGTGAGCTGGGCGTACGCGCGGTTCCTGCTCCCCCGGTACGCCATGCTCGGGATGACGCCACGGAACGCGCTCCTCTTCGGGCTCGTCGTCGGAGTGGCCGTGCAGGTCGGAGATCTCGCGGAGTCGCTGATCAAGCGGGAGGCCAACGTGAAGGACAGCTCGCACCTCATCCCGGGACACGGCGGGGTGCTGGATCGGATCGACTCGCTCCTCTTCGCGCTCCCGGCTGCGTACTTCGTCTTCACCTTCCCCCACGTCCTCATCCCGGCCATCCGATGACTGCCGCACCGCGAGGCGTCGCGATCCTCGGATCGACCGGGTCGATCGGCACCACCGCGCTCCGCGTGCTGCAGCGGCACCCCGAGCGCTTCTCCGTGGCCGCGCTCACCGCGTTCTCGAACAGCGCGCTCCTCGAGGAGCAGGTGCGGCAGTTCCACCCCAGCTTCGTCGGGATCGTGCAGAACGGCGCGAGCACGCACGAGACGTGGGCGTGCGGCGCGGAGTGTCTCGTGAAGGCGGTCGAGCACCCCGATGTGTCGATCGTGCTCAACGCCGTGGTCGGCGCCGCGGGGCTCGACGCGACGCTGGCCGCAGTCCGGGCCGGGAAGCGCGTGGCGCTCGCGAACAAGGAGACGCTGGTCATGGCCGGCCCCCTCGTGGGCGAGGCGTGCCGCGCCGGGGGCGGGGAGATCGTCCCGGTCGACAGCGAGCACAGCGCGATCTTGCAGTGCCTGGCGGGGCGTCGGCCGGAGGACGTGCGCCGGCTCGTCCTCACCGCCTCGGGCGGCCCGTTCCGTGCGTGGCCGCGTGAGCGTCTACAGACAGCGACCGTCGCCGATGCCCTCCAGCACCCCACCTGGCGAATGGGGCGGAAGATCACGGTGGACAGCGCGACGCTCGCCAACAAGGCGCTGGAGGTGATCGAGGCCCACTTTCTCTTCGGGCTGTCGTACGACCAGATCGAGGTGGTGGTGCACCCCCAGAGCGTGGTGCACTCGTTCGTGGAGATGGTGGACGGGAGCGTGCTGGCGCAGCTCGGCGTGCCGAGTATGGAGCTGCCGGTGCTCTACGCCCTCACCCACCCCGAACGGGTCCACGACACCGGGGTACCACCCTTCGATCCCGTGGAGCTGAGCCCGCTCACCTTCGAGCGGGTCCGGTCCGCCGACTTCCCGGCGCTTCGGCTCGGGATCGAGGCGGGGCGGCGCGGTGGTGCGGCGCCGGCGGTGTTCAACGCGGCCAACGAGCAGGCGGTCGCGCTGTTCCTCGACGGCCGCATCCGCTTCGGCGACATCCCACGGGGGATCGAGGCCGCGCTCGCCGCTCTGGGCGACGCCGATGGACGGACCCGCGATGCGCTCCTTGCCGCCGACGAGCGGGCGCGCCGCTTCGTGAGAGAGATGTTCGCATGCTAGACGTGCTACGGTCGTTCCTGGCCATCGTCGTGGTGTTCGGGCTCGTGATCTTCATCCACGAGCTCGGGCACTTTCTCGCCGCCAAGGCGGTGGGCGTGTACGCACCGCGCTTCTCCATCGGCTTCGGCCCCGCGCTCTGGAGCCGCAAGTGGGGGGAGACGGAATACGTGCTCGCTGCCATCCCGCTCGGCGGCTACGTGCGCATGGCCTCGCGCGACGACGAGGCGATGGCGATGATCGAGGGGGGAGGAGAGCAGCCCGCCCCGGCCCCCGAGGAGCTCGCTGCCGGGCGCACGCGCCCACGCTGGTACGACCCCAACGGGCTCGCGCCCTTCGGCCCGAACCCCGTGCCGGAGCACCGGTGGTTCGAGTCGAAGCCGCTCCTGGCGCGGCTCCTCATCATGATCGCCGGCGTGACCATGAACATGGTCCTCGGCTTCGTGGTCCTCGCCGGCCTCGCCTACTACCTGGGCAACCCGGTGATCCGGACGCGGGTGATCGGCGGCGTGGAGCCCATTCCCGGCGCCGAGGGGCTCGCCCAGCGGCTCGCGGTGGGGGACACGATCCTCGCCGTGAACGGCGCGCCCGTGGCGAGCTGGAACGACGTGCTCGCCGCAATCGACACCATGCCCGGACCCACCATCGCCATCCGGACGCAGCGGACCACCGTCACCGTTCCGGTCGGCGGGGCGTCCGGGGTGACGCGCGCGCAGATCGAGAACGCGATCGCACCGTACCTCCCGCCGGTGATCGACGACGTGGTCCCCGACAGCCCCGCAGACCGCGCGCGGCTCCAGCACGGCGACAGCGTGGTCGCGGTCGACGGGACCCCGGTGCAGACGTGGAGCCAGCTCGTGGACCGCATCGAGCGCTCGCCGGGGCAAACGCTGACGTTCACCGTGATGCGCAAGGGCGCACCGGTGCATCTGGCCGTGCGCCCCGATTCCACGCCGCAGCCCAACCCGATCACGGGGAAGGACGAGATCGTCGGCAAGATCGGCGCGCAGCGTGCGACCATGGGGGAGCGCGAGCCGATCACGCTCGCGCAGGCGATCTCCGGCGGGTGGTCGGCCACGTGGGTGAACGCGGGGCTGGTGGTCCACGCGGTGCGCGACCTCGTCACCGGGCAGCTCTCCGTGCGCAAGCTGAACGGCCCGATCGCCATCGGGCGCGCGAGCGCGACCGCGGCGCGGCGGGGGTGGGAAGACGTCTTGTATCTCATCGCGCTGCTGAGCATCAACGTCGCCGTCTTCAACCTCCTCCCGATCCCGATCCTCGACGGCGGCCAGATCGTCATCAACGTGGCCGAGACGGTGAAGGGGAGCGCGCTGAGCGTGCGCACGCGCGAGTACCTGCTGCGATTCGGGCTGGCCGCGATCGCCCTGCTCTTCGTGATCGTGATGTACAACGACATCACGAGCTGGGTGAGGAACCTGCTCCGATTGTGACGCGCGTCGCCCGAGCCGCCGCCGTGATCGCCTCCCTCGCGTGCGCCGCCGCGGTCCCGCGCCGCGCGAGCGCGCAGCAAGCTGCCTACCGGTTCGAGATCACGCCGGTGGACGACAGCCTCTTCGCCTTCCGCGCCGGCGCCGCGCGCTGGATCCACCGCGGCCAGCGCGGGATCGCGGTGGACCCGAGCCGGCACGACGCCCTCGTGGCCCGCTTCACCGTCGTGCGCGTGGCGCACGACACCGTGACGGCGCTCATCACGGGGCAGACGATGCCGGTGACCAGCGACCACGTCGCGCTCCTCATGCGGCCGCGCACGCCGTGGTACAAGCAGGGCACCTTCTGGCTCGGCACCGCGCTGGGCGCCGTCGTCGGTGCCGTGGTGTCCACCCGATGAGCGGCGCGCGCGACCGGAAGGGGCACCTTTTCTGGCCCCTCGTCGTCTGCCTCCTCCTGGCCGATTGCACTACCAAGCGGCTCGCCGTCGAGCACCTCACTCCCCCGTACGTGCCGCACGACGTACTCGGCGACGTGATCCGCTTCACCCTCGCCTACAACCCCGCCGGCGCTACGAGCATCTCCTTCGGCCCGCACTCGCGCGCGATGCTGATCGCCCTCACGATCGTCGCGCTCGCGGTCATCGGCGGCCTGTATCGCCGCACCGCGCCCGGCGACTGGATGCGCACCCTCGCGCTCGGCCTCGTGAGCGGCGGCGCGCTCGGCAACCTCGCCGACCGCGTCCTCTCCGCGCGCGGCGTCGTCGACTTCATCGACATCGGCGTCGGATCGTATCGCTTCTGGACCTTCAACGTCGCCGACGTCGGCATCTCCGTCGGTGCCGTGCTTCTCGCGGTGCTGCTCTGGCGCGACGAGGGGGCGCGGGCCGCGGACGCCGCACCGGCGAGCTCCCCGGGGGACTGATGCGCGGAATGATCGCGTTGCTCGGCAGCACCGTCGGCGGCGGGATCGGGTGGTGGCTCGGCGCCCACGTCGGCGTCATGACGGCGTTCATGGTGAGCATGGTGGGAACGGGCGTCGGGCTGTACGCCGCGCGCCGCGCATGCGACACCTATCTGCCGTGAGCGGTGTAGAAGTTGCCCGGACCGGCTCCCGTGCGTCCGCTTGGGACAGTCCGGCGCTGCGCGCCGGCGGTGATCGACCACTTCTGCTCATGGTGATCGCGATGCAACGACGTCTCTCCCACATGCTGTCGCTCGCGGGGGCGGTGCTCCTGCTCGGCGCCGCGTCCACGGTGGCGCAGGCGCAGGGGAAGGGGCACGGCCACGACGGGCACGTTCCCCCGGGGCAGGCCAAGAAACACGTCACGGTCAGCGAGGCGTACGTCGTCACGCGCGACGTCCTCGTCAAGCACGGGTACGAGGTCGTGCGATACGAGGAGCACGACGGCGTGCGCGTGGTCTACTACCGCCGCGGGAGCCGCGGGCACGGGCACGGACACGGACCGGTCGAGAAGATGATCATTCGCCCCTCGCACGAGCGCGTGGTGTTCGAGTCGGCGCCGGAGGGGGTCCTGGTCGACATCCACGTCCGCCTCGGCTTCTAGCGCCGAGCATCACGGCGGGGCGGGGAACACCGTACGGCGGGCGGGTTACAGCTCGCATGAGGTACGGGTTGCCCGCCCCGCGCGTTCGTCGGTGCCTCGCGAGCGCGATGGTCGCCGCGCTCGCGGGCGCGGTCCCGCTCCTCCCACGCGCGACGGCCGCGCAGTCGGTGGGCGACAGCGCGGGCGCCCCGCCTCCCGGCGAGTGCTACGGCTTCTCCTTCGGCCGCTGGGACCCGCCGCTCGACTGGGCCGCCGCGGGGCACACGACCCCGAAGCTCCTCCCTCCCGAGGCGCGCGGCACGGAGCGCGGCGACGCGTCGCGCGCGGGGCTCTCGGGGGACTCCACGCTCATGCTCTACCCGCCGTGGTGGCCCGCGGGGGTGCTCGTGCACTTCACTGCGACCGCCCGCCGAGGCGACACACTCTCGGGGACCGCGACCGCGCTCGTCGCCGATCCGCGGCGCCCGCCCCCGACGGCGCGCGTGCGCATGCTCCGCGTCCCGTGCGGC
>JADGGM010000098.1 GCA_019689955.1 Gemmatimonadaceae bacterium | reverse complement strand
GGGGGGGGGGGGGCGGGGGGGGGGGCGCAACCGTCCGAGCGGCGAAGCGCCGCGCGACGTCCCGCGCGAGGAATAGCGTGCCCAAGTTCTTCGTCACCACCGCCATCGACTACGCCAACGGCGAGCCGCACCTCGGGCACGCCTTCGAGAAGATCGGCGCCGACGCCATCGCCCGCTACCACCGCCTCCGCGGCGACGACGTGTGGCTCCTCATCGGGATGGACGAGCACGGGCAGAAAGTCGCCCAGACCGCCGCCGAGCGCGGGCTCTCCCCCGAGGAGCTCACCGACCGCATCGCCGCCAGCTTCCAGGCGATGTGGCAGCGCCTCGCCATCTCGTACGATCAGTTCATCCGCACCTCCACCGCCGAGCACCGTGCCGGCGTGCGCGAGCTGCTCCTTCGCATCTTCGAGCACAACCTCGACGACTTCTACGAGCGGTCGTACCAGGGGTGGTACTGCGTGGGGTGCGAGGCGTTCAAGCAGGACGCGGAGATCGTCGACGGCAAGTGCGTGCTCCACCCCACGCGCACCCTCGAGTGGGTCGAAGAGCGGAACTGGTTCTTCCGCCTCTCCCGCTACCGGGACTTCCTCCTCGAGCACATCGAGGCGCACCCGGAGTTCATCGAGCCCGTGACCCGGCGCAACGAGATCGTGAGCCTCCTGCGACAGGGGCTCGAAGACATCTCCGCCAGCCGGTCGCGCTTCTCGTGGGGGGTCCCCTTCCCCAAGCCCACGAGCGACGGCGAGCAGCAGACGACGTACGTGTGGTTCGACGCGCTCCCCAACTACTACACGGCCTCGCGCTTCCCCGGCTCGCGCGCCACGTGGCCCGCGCAGCTCCACATCATCGGCAAGGACATCACGCGCTTTCACTGCGTGATCTGGCCCGCGATGCTCGAGGCCGCGAAGCTCCCCCTCCCCGAGCGCGTCTTCGCGCACGGCTTCGTGAACCTCGGCGGAGAGCGGTTCAGCAAGAGCGCGGGGGTCCGGCTCGACCTGGGCGAGGCGGTCGACCGCTTCGGCCCGGACGCGTTCCGGTACTTCCTCCTCCGCGAAGTCCCCTTCGACGCCGATGGGAACTTCTCGTGGGAGCGGTTCGAGGAGCGTTACATCGCCGACCTCGCGAACGCCTTCGGCAACCTCGCGAGCCGCACGATCGCCATGCTCGAGAAGTACTGCGGCGGCGTGGTGCCGGCCTTCGACCCCGTGAGCCTGGCCGCGGCCGCGAGCTGGGTGGCGCCCGAGGAGGTGCGCTACGCCGAGGCGATGGGGGGGCAGCTCCTCCACGAGGCGCTGGCCGCGGCCTGGCGCATCGTCGCGCGGGCGAACGAGTACGTGGACCGCCAGGCGCCGTGGAAGCTCGCCAAGGCCCCGGAGCAGCGCCCCGAGCTCGAGATCACCCTGGCCGCGCTCGCGTACACGCTGGCCCGCGTGGCGCTCCTGGTGTGGCCGTTCATGCCGTCCAAGGCCGAGCAGCTCTGGGAACAGCTCGGCGCTCCGGGGACCATCGGCGGCTCCGTGCAAGCGGGCACGGACCTGCTCGCGCGCCCCGTCAACCCGTCGGCGTGGCACGTGACCAAGGGGGCCCCCCTCTTCCCGCGCCCCCAGGCGCCGGTGGCGTAACACCGGTCCGCGGTGCATCGTAGAGGCCGACCTCGGTTGGTCGAAGAGTACCCGAATGACCGGCGAAACAGATGCTTCTGAATCTGTTACGACTGGCTGGAAGCGCCCGTCCTTAGGGGGTACACCCACCCTCAGTCGCGGAGCGTTTCCCATGCCCCAACATCGCCGCTGGACATTGATGCTCGTCCCGGACGGGTGCGACTCACCGCGGAGCGTCTCGATCAGCGAGAGGACGCTGCGCCGATTGGGGGCCGTGGGGAGTGTAGTCGGCCTCATCGCGCTCGTGGGGACCGGGCTCGGGATGACCAGCATGGCGACCGGCCGGTTGTGGCTCCGCTCCGACCCCGCGCGTGAGCGTGCCCTGGCGCTGCAGGCCCGTCTCGACTCCCTCGCCGACACCATCCAGGCCATTGAGCGGCGCGACGAGCAGATCCGGCTCCTGGCCGGCCTCCCCGCCGACAGCGCCGTGGACAGCACCCGTCTCGCCTTCACCGACCGGGGGACGGAGGGAGATGTCGTCGGGAGCATGTCGGTGACCGACCGTCCCGACGTGGACCGTCTCATTCGCCGCGCGAACCTGCTCGCGGCCAGCTTCGCCGAGGTGTCGGACACCCTGGCGCGCAACGTCGAGAAGTTCGCCCGCATCCCCTCGATCATGCCCACCGCGGGCTGGCTCTCCAGCGCCTTCAGCCGGTCGCGCTTCCACCCCATTCTCCACTACGCCCGCCCGCACGAGGGGATCGACGTGAGCGCGCCAATGGGTGCCCCGATCGTCGCCCCGGCCGCGGGGACCGTCACGCTCGTGACCCGTGAGAACGGCTACGGGAACGTGCTGGAGATCGATCACGGCTACGGGATCGTCACCAAGTACGCGCACTGCTCGCGGATCGTCGTGCGGCAAGGGCAGCACGTGAACCGCGGGCAGGTGATCGCCAACGTGGGGAGCACGGGGCTCTCGACCGGCCCGCACCTGCACTACGAGATCCACGTGCACGGGAAGGTGGTGAACCCGCTGACGTACGTGCTTCCGGAGGGGGCGATCCCGGACTGAGCGAGGCGGGGATCGGCTGGAACCGGCTCAGATTGGCTGGCGGTTCGTGTACAGCGCACAGGGGGCGCTCATGCAGACTACTCCCATGAGCGCCCCCTGTTTGCTAGCCGTCACGCACCAGAGCTGCGGAGCACGCTTGTCTTGACTTTGATGCCGGCACACCCAGCTTGTACTTGGC
This sequence comes from Gemmatimonadaceae bacterium, assembly GCA_019689955.1. GTDB lineage: Bacteria > Gemmatimonadota > Gemmatimonadetes > Gemmatimonadales > Gemmatimonadaceae > JADGGM01. The sequence goes on along the minus strand of JADGGM010000098.1, from coordinate 5,547 downwards.
CGCTTGAATGGTACCGCCAGGTTGACGGTCCGGCCGATGCCCATGCCCTGGAGGTCCTGTGTGCGCTCCATTGCTTCGCTTGACGCTTGCGATCAGTCTCGTCGCCTTCACCTCCGGGTGTCATCCATTTTCCGGGAAGCCATCGGAGCCCGCGCCGCAGCCGGGGCGCGTAATCACGGCCGAAGAGATTGCCGATTCGCACGTGGCTGACGCATGGGAGGTCCTCCGTTGGACCGGTCAGTTCCGGATGCGGGAGGATCGAAACGGCACTCCGCTGGATATCAAGATCCGGCGCGGGAAGAGCAGCATCCTCCTCACGGATGCGGACACGCCGGTCATCGTGATTGACGATATGCGCGTCACTGACCTCATCGAGCTGCGTGCCGTTGACGCGGGATCGATCGCCGCGATCGAGATCCTCGACAGCAATGCGAGCACGACGCGCTTCGGTACCAACGCCGGCGCCGGGGCGATCGTGATCACGACGAAATCGGGTCGCCGTTCACGCGGCTGACCGCTGCCGGCGATCCCGTGCCCCGGCGGTCGGACGCATCGAGCTCATCCCACGATGGTATGCGCGTCCGATCGAATGCGCGTGGGGAAGGTCGCTGGCCTTCCCCACGCGCATTCGCCGTGCTCCACGGTGCGATACGTCTGCGGAGCAGGCTACTGCCTGCCTAGTTCAGGTTCCACGCATCCCGATTGAGGCACTGCGTGAAGTTTGGATTGTTCTGCTCCGTGATCGGGACCGGAAGATTGACGTCCGTACCCATCGGGCTACTGTCCTTGAAGTACAACCCCGTCGCGAAGACCGTCTCCGGATCACGCCCATACATACCGACCAGTCGGCGCATGTCGCCGAGCCGGTGCGACGTGAGGAAGAGATCGAAGGCGCGCTCCGAGAAGAGCAGATCCACCTTGGCGTCCTCCGTCGCGGGCGCGGCCGCGATGGCCGGGAGCGTGCCGTTACCGCCGGACTCGGAGTTGGCCAGGGCCACGGCAGCCGCGCGGGCTGCGTTGAGCTTCGCGACGAACGTGTTGTCGGTACCTGCCTGGAGCGCTGCCTCGGCCTCGATCAGCCGCGCCTCGATGCCGGTGGCGACGGGGATCGGGGACGTGCGATCGGGGTACAGGAGCGGGAGGTCGAGCGACGTCTTGCCGTCGAACCCCGCGCGACCCGTGACCTGCACCGGGACGCGCGGATCGTTGGCTGAGATGTACGGGAGCCCGTTTCCTCCCTCCCTGTCCGCCACCGAGAGGCGGCGGGTGTTCTGGAAGAACGACCAGAGGCCGTTGTTCTCAGCCGTCGTGTTCGCCGATGCGAAGTCGAAGTACACGAAGTCATCCGGCACATCGGCCACGGCCGCCGCGGCCTCGGCGAACTGTCCCTGATCGAGCAGAGCGCGTCCCTTCCCGACCCGGGCCAGGTTCAAGTAGGCATCGTTCCCGGCGGTCGTGGCGACCGTGATCGCCGAGTCGAACATTGCCTGCGCACGCTGCAGGAGTTGCTTCGTCGTCTCGGGCTGGCCGAACTGCAGCTCTCCGTCATCGGTGAGCGTCGAGATCGGCACGCCCGAGCACCAGTTCTCGGCGAGCATGATCATCGACATGCCGGAGAGCGAATAGGCGAGCGCGTGTCCGGCGCTGTCCGGCGCGAAGGTGGCGAAGCGCAACGCCGCGCGATCCGCCGAGGCGCGCGCCCGCTCGATGAACAGGAACTGCGTGGCGACGTTGCCGTTCGTGAGCTGGATGTGGCGCTCATCGATCTCGGTACGAGTCGGGAACGTATCGGACGACTTGATCTCATCGCTGAGCAGGCCGCCGTATCCGATCTCGCCGCTGGACTCGTTGTTGTCGCCGGTTCCACCGTACGCCGCGTGGAAGTCGCCGATGGCGCCGTTCAGCACGGTCCCGAGGGCCGCCTCCGTCTGCGTGCTCGCGGAGGTCGCCACGTCCGGGTCCTTCACATCGAGGATCTCGTTGGTGCTGCATGCGGTCGCGATCAGCGCGGCCGCCAGTGCGGCGGATGCGCATCGCGCGAAGGGGCGGGCCGCTCTCGCGATCCGCAAGCCCCGTGTCTCGAGGGCCAGATCGATCATTGCCTGATTCCTCGCTGAAGTCGCGATTACCAATTGATGTCGATGCGCGCCGTGTAGTAGCGAACCGGCGGCTGCGTCAGAAAGTCGGCCTGGTTGAAGTTCGCCTGGGCGCTCGTGTTCAGCTCGGGATCGAGGCCGCGGTACTTCGTCCAGGTTGCGAGGTTGGCCCCTGACAGCGTCAAGCTCAAACCGCTCAGGCCGGAGCGACGCGTCCACGCCTCCGGTGCGCTCAGGGTGACCGACACGTCACGAAGCTTCCAGAAGTTGGCGGTCTCGATGTACGGGGCTTCCGTCCCGAACACCGCGTTCGCCACGGCCGCGGCCTGGTCCGCCAGCGGCGCGTTCCGGTTCTGGATCGCGTTGCAGTTCCGGATCGTGCCGCAGCGGAACGACTCGGTGGCGTTGTCCAGCTTGAAGCCGCCGCGGTAGTCGAACAGCGCGCTCACCCGGACGTACTTGAAGACGGTGAGCCTCGGCGTGATCGACAGTTCGCGCGTCGGGAACGGCGAGCCCAGGAAGACGGCGGTGTCGCCGACCGTGATCTCGTCCGGCTCGATGATCCCGTCGCCGTTCGCATCCGAATAGCTGAGGAGCGGTGGAGCCCAGTAGCCCCCCAAGGGGTAGCCGTTCTGGTGACGCTGCGTGTCTCCACCGAGGCCGAAGATGATCGGCTCGATCCCCTCTCCGAGGTCGAGCACGCGGTTCTTCGTCGTCGACCCGCTCAGGGTGAGGTCGAACCGGAAGTTCCGCATGTTGACCGGCGTCGTGTTCACCAGCAGCTCGAAGCCGCGATTCAACACCGAGCCCAGGTTGATGAACTGATTCGGCGCGGCCCCCAAGGACGGCGGGAGCGTCCGGTTGACCAGGGCGTCGTGGGTGACCTTGTGGTAGTAGGTGAACGAGACGTTCGCCTTTTCCTTCCACACCGCCGCGTCGAAGCCGAACTCGTACTCGGACGTCTTTTCCGGCTTGAGGTTCGGGTTCCCTGTACCACCGGGGGTGATGCCCACCTCGTCACCGGTATTCGTCGCCACGGCGAGCGGGCTGAAGAACGTCACCGCCTGACGGAAGTTCGGCCGCTGGCCGGACTGCCCGTACGCCGCACGAACGCGGAGCGATGAGAGGAGATTCGTCTTCGGGAAGAAGGGCTCCTCGCCGATCACCCACGATGCGTTCACCGCGGGATAGAGGACCCAGTGCTCGTTGACGCCGAAGGCGCTGTTCCGGTCGGTCCGCACGGCGCCGCTGAGGAACACGCGGTCGCGCCACGAGAGCTCCTCCTGAGCGAGGCCGCCGATCGTGACGACGTCCTGATTCAGCTCGTCGACCGTGAACAGTTGGGTCGTGCCGTTGAGCGAGCCGGTCCCCTGCACCAGGCCTTCGCCACGCGCCTCCGTCCCATGCTGGTACTGGCGCTCGTACTGAATGCCGACCGTCGTCTTGGACGTGAGGCCCGGGCGGAGCTGGAAGGAGCCCGTGACTGCGCCGTTGGCCGTGTAATCCCAGATCTGGTACGGATTCGACTGCCGCACGCCGATGAAGGCGTCCGGGTCCTGGTCCGGCGAGAAGACTCCGGGCTGCACCAGGAATTGGTCGTAGCGGGTGGTGTAGTCCACGCCGGCCTGGAAGGTCGCCGCGAGCCAGGCGAGCGGACGATAGTGCATGTTCACACCGCCGGCGAAGCGATCGATGTCCTGATTGGTCTGCAGCTGGAAGAGTTGCGCCGGGGTAGCGAAGAAGTAGCCTTGGAGCTCGTCGTCCTGGGCGGAGCCGAGGAGCCCGCCCGAGACGACTCCCTCCAGGTTGTTGTCGTTCTGCGGAAGCGCGATGTGGTTCTGGAGGTAGTTCGTCGTGATGCCCAGATCGAACTTGTCCGACAAGTTGGCGTGCAGGTTCGCGCGCAGGTTGTAGCGCCGCACGACGTTCGGGTCGTACACCCCTTGCTCGCGATAGTAGTCGCCGCTGACGTAGTACGTCGTCTGCTGCCCGCCACCGGCCGCGCTCAGACCGTACCCTTCGCGGTACCCCGTGATGAACGGGCTGTGCACCTCGAGCGGGTTGAAGGAGACGAGCGAGTCCGGGGTACAGGTGTTGCGTCCCTGGCTGATGATGTTGCAGTTCCCGGTGATGTTGCCGGTAGCGATCACGGTCCCGAACTGTGCGTAGTTCGTGGGGAAGGTCACGTAGTTCTTCTCGGGACCGTACTCGGCGTGCGCGCTCCACCGCGTCTTGCCCGGCTCCCCGCGCTTCGTCGTGATCACGAGCACGCCGTTCGCCGCAGCCGTGCCGTACAACGCGGCCGCGGCGGGGCCCTTGATGACCTGAATGTCGGCGATGTCCTCGGGCTCGATGTCCTCGAAGCGCGAGGGGCGCTGTCCACCAACGCCGATGGTCGTCGAGTTGGCGTCGTTGTTCATGCGGACGCCATCCACGATGATGAGTGGGTCGTTCGAGAGCGAGATCGAGTTCGACCCGCGGATACGAATCCGGGAGCCTGTTCCCGCCGTGCCCCCCGCGGGCTGAACGGTCACCCCCGGCTCACGCGACGTGAGCACGTCCGAGAAGTTGTGGATCGGCGCCATCGGGATGGAATCGACCTGGATCTTGCCGATGCTGGCGCCCGTTTCGCGGGTTCGCTGTGATTCGCCGCTCGCCGTGACCACGACCTCGTCGATCTGCGCCGCCGTGGCCTCGAGCGCGATGTCGGCGGTCACCTCCTGGCCGGTGGTGACGGTCACGGAAACGGTCCTGGCGGCGTAGCCGATGCGCTGTGCGCGGAGGCTCGCCCGTCCGGCAGGGACGTTGTCGAGGCGGTACCGCCCGTCGGCGCCCGTCAAGGTGCCGATCGTCGTGCCGACGAGCCGAACCTGCGCGCTGGGAACGGGCTGCTGTGACGCCGAGTCGATGACTCGTCCAGTGATCGTCCCCCGCTGCTGCGCGAGCGCGGTAGCAGGGAGTACCACCAGGGCGACCGCAGCAGCCAAGCTGCGGACGTGACTTGTCATGCTTCCTCCTTCACCTTGCGGTGCCGTTGAGTGGGGGGGCAACGGGAACGCAACACGCCGAGTCCGAGTACTCGGCGAAAATGAAACTAACGTCGCATATGTCCGAACGACGTCAGATGATCGTTGGAGGAATGTTGGCTGCTATACGGTCTGCGCTGTGGCTCAATCCAGGCTACGAATCCACACCACCCTGGAATGATTCCCACAAAACGTTGGGAAACATCAAAATACGCGACCAGACGATGGACCGGGTCCCCTGCGGCCGATCCCCGGCGAGCTATCGCTGATGTTATGGCAACGTCAGAGAACGGCCATTATACGACGCCGACGCGCCAACGGACAGTAGCCCGGGGCGAATGGCAACCACGGCAGGGCGAACCGTCGCAATTCGGCGCCGAGCGCTCGCGGGAGGGTCGGACGCCGCAGAGCGGATCGGGGGTACC
>JADGGM010000097.1 GCA_019689955.1 Gemmatimonadaceae bacterium | reverse complement strand
CGTCGAACTGCACCTCAATCGGCCCCGCCTCCTCGGGGCGGAGGAGCTTGATCGACGGGGGCACGGCGGGGAGGAAGATCACGAGCAGGATCCAGACGAGGCCGAGCGCCGAGGACGCGAGCCACGAGTTGCGGATCGCGCGCCCTTCGGCGTCGGCGAGCTCGTAGCGCATGTTGCGCGTGAACGAGGTCTCGTCGACGGGGCGACGGCGCGCGGACTGCTTGGCGGCCGCCATGTCAGTGCACCTCGGCGGTGACCCGGGCCGGGGCCGGGGCGGCGTCCTGGGTCTTGTTCACCTGCAGCGACAGGTTCTTGAACCCAGCCAGGCGGGCCGTCTGCATCATGCGGGCGAGGAGGTCGTAGCGCATGCTGCGGTCTCCCTGGATGGCGAGCGGGGTCTCCAGCGGCTTGTCCGGCGGCACGTGCTTCTCCTGCCGGATCGAGTCGGCCGCCTCCTTGAGCGCGGCGTAGATCGGCGGGATGAGGAGCGGCTGCGCCGGGTTGTTCGACGGCGTGCGCGCCGCGTCGACGGTGCTCATGAGGGTCCGCCCGGCCAGCGTGACCTGCGGGCCGATGCCGAGGGTGAGCTGCTGGAGCGCGGTCTGCCCCACGCGCGCCTCGGGGAGGCGCACGCCGGGGACCACGGGGGCGAGCTCACCGACGGTGGCGGTCGTGAGGGCGAAGAACACGATCGACACGAACGTGTCGACGAGCGGAACCAGGTTGAGCTCCGTGATCCGGAACTTCGCGAACTGCTCGGCGCGGCGCTGCGACCGCCGCTCTCGGGCGCGGCTCATGCGTCACCTCCCGGCCGCGGCGCCACCGCGCGCGCGCGTGCCGAGCGAGATCCCCACGAAGCGCGCGAGCTTGAGGCGCTCGAGCACGTGGATGATGTTGTCGTAGCTCACGTCATCCGAGGGGATGACGAGGACGTCGCTGTTCTGCGGGTACTGCGCGCGGATCTGCGTCATGAGCGCCTGGAGCTGATCGAGCGACGCGGGGCCGAGCCCCGTGATCTGCGTGCGGAAGCCCCCGCCTCCCGAGTGCTCCACGATCATCTTCTCGTTGTCCACGCGCACGGCGAGCAAGAGGTTGAGCACATCCTTCTCCGACTTCACGTGCGACGCCTGCTCCGGGGTGTTGACGACCACCGGCGGGAGCGCGAGGTCGAAGGAGGTGAGCGCCATCATCGCCGCGCCCTGGTACGTGAGGAGGCTGAAGAAGACGATGGACGTGAGGATGTCGACGAGCGGCACGAGGTTGATGTTCCCGTGCGCCGTGACCGGGGCACGCTCGGCGCGCCGCTGGTTGGATCGGCGAAAGAGTGAGGCCATGGCAGCTCAGCTCGCGACGGAGGAGCCGGGGCGTACGCCCGCGGCGGTCACCGGTGACCGAGCCGGACGTCCGGCCGGTCGATGAGCGCGTTGATGAGCCGGACCTGGAACTCGTCGACCTGCTCGATGATCCCCTCCGCCTGGCTCACGAGGTACGCGTGGGCGACGGAGAGCGGCACGGCGGTGAAGAGGCCGAAGCCGGTGGCGTTGAGCGCGATCGCGATGCCGGAGGCGAGCGCCGCGGAGCGCTCGGCCGCGGCGGCGAGCGCCACGGAGCTGAAGGCGGCGCGGAGGCCGAAGATCGTCCCGAGGAGCCCGATGAGGGTGGCGACGTTGGCGAGCATCGGGAGGTAGTGCAGGCGCCGGGTGAGGCGCGGGAGCACGCTCAGCGCGGCCGCGTCGGCGACGTTCTGCAGGTCGGCCTCATCGCGGCTCCGACTGCGGAGGATGAGGAGGCCCATGTCGGGGAGGACGGCATTCGATTGCTGGCAGAGCTTGATGGCGTCCTCGATCTTCCCGGCGCGCACGAGCTGGATGACGCGCTCGATGAAGGCGCGGCCGTTGATCTTGGACCGGATCACGATCGTGTAGAAGCGCTCGATGAACACGGCGAGCCCGGAGATCGCGACCGCGAAGATGAAGTACATCACGAAGCCGCCAGCCCGGAAATACTCCAGCAAAGTCGTCATTGAGGCAGGTCCTCCCAGGAAGTTCTGAGCGAGAGAGCGATCAACGTGGCCGCGGCGACCGGTCGGGCTGGGTCGCGGAGCTGTCCGTGGTCTGGCGCGGGCGTCCGAGGGAGCGCACGACGGCCTCGAGCGAATCGAGCCGCGCGCGGCGGCGCTCCAGCTCGCGGAAGAGCGCTTCGATCTCGGCCGCGCGTGCGGCGCGCGCGGCCGAATCGGCCGCCGCGGAGCGCGGGGGCGCGGTGGGCGCGCCGAGGCGCTGCACGGTCTGCTCCTGCGGCGCGAGGCCGCGGATGGCGCGCTCCAGCGAATCGAGCCGGGCGCGCCGCACGGCGAGCTCGTTGCGCATGGAGTCGATCGCGGCGGCACGGGCGGCCGCGCTCATGGAATCGCCGGTGGTCCGCGGTGCGGCGGGGCCGGCTGGCGGCGCGCTCGGCGGAGGCGCGGGCGGCGCGGCGGCGAGCGTCGCATCGTGCGGCGGCTGCCCGGTGATCTGACGGTGCGGGACGAGGGCGTACGCAGGACGGATGGACGGCCAGAACGACCGCCCCATGGCCGCGGCGCCGAGCGCCTTGCGGTCGTAGGCGGGCACCTGGCGCGGGCGGACGGTCACCACCTGCGGGGTCGGCACCTGTCCGTGGATCACGATCGTCTGCGGCGCCGCGGCGGGGCGCCGCTGCTGCGCGTCGCTCCGCCCCGGGGCGAGCGCCAGCGCCCCGACGGCGACCAACGTGCCAGTGGCCAGTGCGAGTCCTCGCATCAGTGCCCTCCTCCGGTGCTGTCATGGGGCGCGGGCACAGGCCCGGTGCTATCGTGGGGCGCGGGCGCCGGCGTGCCCGGCGCGCCCGGCGCGGGGCTCGTGCCGGGAGCGGTATCGACGTTCCCCGCCACGGCCGCGCGCGCGCGGTCCACCCACACGTTGGCGATGTGCTCCTGCGCCGCCTTGTCCACGAGCGCCTGCCACGTCTTGCGCGCGGCGTCGTAGTACTGCTCCGCCTGTTGCGCCGCGCCGGTCTGCGCGGCCGAGAGCTGCTCGCCGGTCAGGTCCGCCGGGAGCTCGACGTTCTTGAGGTAGTTGCCGTACTCCCACTGCGCGAGCCCCACGTAGTACGACGACGCGGCCAACCACTCCGGCGCGCCCGCGGCGATCGCCTTGGTGAAGTGCGCGGTCATGGCGGTGAGGAGCTCGCGCTTGGGCGCGGTGAGCCGCTGGATCCCGATCCGGGTGAGGCTCGTGCGCTTGGCGATCACGAGCTTGAGCGGCTGATACTTGGCGAAGAGCGCGACGCCGCGCTGGAACTCCTGCGCGCCGGTGCGCTCGGCGCACGTCGCCTTGAGCGCCGCGCTGGGGCGCACGCACAGGCGCGCGAGCTCCGCGTTCGCCGCGCTCGGGTCTCCCGCCGCCTGGAGCAGCGTCACGCGCATCTGCTGCGCCTGTCCCACACGCGCGTCGCGCGGGTAGCGCGCGGCGAAGGTGCCGTAGGCGCGCGCGGCCTGCGCGGTGTCGCCGGCCTGGAGGTACGTCACGGCGGCGTTGTACTGCGCGTCCGCCGCGCGGTGGTCCTTGGGGTATGCCGTCGCGAACGCCTCGTAGGCCGCGGCCGCGTCCTTGGGCCGGTTCAACGAGTCGAGCATCACCGCCTTCCGCACCATGGCGTCGGGGCGGCCGGACCAGGTGGGGTTGTCGGCGATCACGGAGTCGAGCGCTTCCACGGCCTCGGCGCGCTGGCCGAGGTCCGCGAGGAGCTGCGGCTGGAGCGCCTGGTACTGCACGCGGTACTGGTACTTCGGGTACTGCGCCACGAGGCGCCGCGAGAGCTCGAGCGCGCGCATCTTGGCCTCGCGCGCGGCCGCGCTGTCGCCGCGCGCGCGCGCCGCGCTGTCGGCCAGCATGTACGTCTCCACCGCGTTGCGCAGCGCGTCCGGCGCGCGCGGCGAGGTGGGGTTGCGGTCGGCGTAGGCGACGTACACTTCGTCGGCCGCGCGCTGGTAGTTCCCCGCCTTCACCAGCGAGTCGCCGAAGGTGACGGCGGCGGCGTTGCGGATCGTGTTGATCGAATCCGCGAGCTTCGCGCGCCCCGACTGCGCGGCGACGACCTGTGCCTTCTCCCACTGCGCCTGCGCCTCGGAGTACTTTCCCTGCTTGTACAGCGCGTCACCGATGAGCTTCTGCGCGGTGGGGGTATAGCGGTCGGTCGGGTATTTCTCGGCGTAGGTCGTGAAGGTCTGCGCGACCACGTCCCAGCGGCCGGCCTCGGAGGCGCGCTTCCCCTTTTCGACGAGTGCCTTGCGCGCGACGTCGGTGGTGGGGAAGGCGGCGACGTAGCGATCCACGGCGGCGAACAGCGAGTCCTGCACCGTGGTGTCGGTACGCGCGTGCACGACCGCGGAGTCGAAGGCGACGATCGCGTTCTGGCCGGCCTGCGCGGCGAGCTTCGGGTCCCCCTTCAAGCCGTAGGCGGCGCGCGAGTACTCGGCGCCGGCCCGGAAATACTCGCCCTGCCCGAACAGCGCCTCGCCGAAGAGGAAGTCGGCCGTCTGCGCGCTGTCCGACGTGGCGAACTCCTGCATGTAGCGGCCGTAGAGCACCGCGGCCTGCGCGGAGCGCGCGCGGTCCTTGGTCTTCTGGGCGCGGGCCAGCTCGTACTGCGCGCTCTGGCGCAGCGTCTCCTCGCGCACGCGCTGGGCCGAATCCACGAGGCCGGGGTTCGCCTGCGCCCACGGCGTGCCGGGGGCGAACTTGTCCACCAGCTCCAGGCGCGCCTGCTGCGCGGCCTCGGGCTCGAGGACGCGGTTCTGGTAGATGTCGATGATCTCGCGCTGCACGGCGAGCGCGGAAGAATCGGTGGGCGCCTCGGTCTGGATCGCCTTGTAGGCTTCCACGGCGCGCCCGAAGTCCCCCTGGTCGCGCAGGCTCGCGGCCATGCGGCGGAGCACCGGGAGCTTGAACGTCGCGCCCTGGTGGGCGGCGAAGTAGCGGTTGGCCGCGTCGGCGCCGCCGATCTGCGTGAAGGCGACGGCCATGTACTCGAGCGCCTCGCCGCGCAACCCGAGCCGCGCCTGCTCGTCGGGGGAGAGCTTGTCGTACTCGCTCACCAGGCGGCCGAAGACGTCGACGGCCTGCTGGTACTGCGGGTCGTTGGGCTTGGCGGCCTGGTTGTAGTACGACCAGCCGAGCTTGTAGAGCGCGAGGAAGTAGATGTCCCCGCCGGGCGCGCTCGCGGTGGTCGCGCGCTGGTACGCCTCGGCCGCCTGCACGAACAGCGCACGCCGCGCCTCCCCGCGCGCCGCGGCGGCCAGCTCGAAGCGGGCATCGCCGAGCCGGAAGAACGACTCCGCGGCGTACGGCGATCCGGCGTGCGTCGTCACGAGCTCGAACATCGATGCCGCGTCGGCGAAACGCTGGTCCGCGAAGTACAGCGTGCCGAGCGTGTACGCCGCGGCGTCCACCTGCGCGAAGGTGGGGTACTTCCGCACCAGCTCCTCGTAGCGCGCGATGGCGGCGCTGTAGTCGGGGTGCGTGGGGAGGTCGCCCCCCGCGCCGCTGCGCTGCGCGGCCGCGAACGCGTCGTCGGCGCGGCGCACGAGCAGCTCGCCCAGCTCGTAGAGCGCGCTCGCGCGCAACGGGCTCGCCGGATAGCGCGCGATGAAGGTGGTGAGCTTGTCGATGGCGATGGCACGCGTCGAGTCGTCGTCCCGTGCGGCGCTCGCCACGCCGGTGGTGGACGCGAGGGCGCTCTGCGCGCGCGCGGCGGCGGGCGCGAGGAGGAGCGTGGCCAGCAACCAGGGCCAGCGGCGCAGGCTCGCCATGCGCTACTCCCGTGGCCCCGTGGAGCCGCGCGGCGCCGGCGTCCGCGCCGCGGTCCCGGTGGCGCCGGACTGGGTGGCGCGACCCGCCGCAGGGGCCGCGCGCGCGGCGTCGGTTTCGGTGGCGCGGAAGAACGCCGCGCTCGCGGAGCCGTAGTCGGCCACCTCGCGATCGTGCTGCAACTGCCCCACGAGCGCGGTGGCGCGCGCGGTCAGCTCGCGGTCGAGGAGGGCGATGAGCTCTCCCTCGGCGGCGGTCCGGCGCGAGAGGGCGGTGGCGACGGTGGCCCGCAGCGCGCGCGTGCGCTCCGGCTCGGCGCCGCGCAGCTCCGCGAGCGCGCTCTTCACCACCTGGTCGTCGCTCGCCAGCACGGCCTGGGCCTCGTCGTGGAGCGCGCGCGCGCGCGCCAGGCGCGCGCCGAGCGAGTCGCGCAGCGCGAACACCGGGTGACGGTCGATCGCGGCGTCCAGTTGGGCCGCGGCGGTCTCCGCGAGGTGCAGGTACGTGGTCGCCGTCTGCTGCTCCGTGTCGAGCGCGGCCATCTCGTCCGGCTCGGCGCTCGCGCTGAGCGCCGTCCGCAGGCTGTCGATCATGGTGAGGTTCTCGATCGCCGTCCGGCGCGCCGCCTCGATCCGCGCAGCGAGCGCCTCGCGCACGCGCGCGCGGCTCCGGTCGATCACCGTCTTCATCTTCGAGAGCGAATCCTGCGTGGCGGCGAGGATCTTCGCGTTGGCCTCGAGCTCGTCGGTGCTGGTCGTGATGAGCCGCCCGAGCTCCTCGAGCGCCGCGATCTTCGCCGCGTGGGCGTCGAGCTGCTCCTGCAGCCGGTACTGCGCGAGCGACGCCGACACGTCCGCCTCGAGCAACGCCTGCGCGCGCGTCGCGTACGCCGCCGCGTTCTCGGGGGACGAGACGCCGGTGAAGAGGAGCCGCTGCGGAAACCCGGCGCCCAGCATGGGGGCGATGCTGTCGACCTGGCCGTGCACGTCGGCGAGGGAGATGACCTCGGGCGGGTGCGTCGCGGGGGGGACCGGGCTCCCCGCGAACGCGGCGAGGATGGTGGCCGGATCGGCCCCGGCGGCGTCGGGGAGCGCGAGCGTCTTCCCGTCCCCGGGGAGCGCGACGAAGGCGATGCCGGCCACCCGCGCCGCCACGAGCGCGCGCGCAGCGTCGGAAAGCGCGGCGGCGGCGCGCGACTGCAGCGCCGTCACCTCCGCGGCCACGGAGTCGGCCATGCCCTGGAAGTAGCGCATCGCGTCCTCGGTGTGCCCGGACTCGAGCATCACCTGGCCGACCATGAGCCGCGCTTCGTCGCGCTCGGGGAGCATCGGGTACCGCGTCGCGAACGCGTCGAACGCCGCACGCGCGCTGTCGAGCTGCCCGGCGCGATAGAGCGCCCACCCCTTGGTGAGGAGCGCGCGCGCCCCCAACCCGCTCGTTGGCGCCACGCCGTTCGCGAACGACGCGGCGGCGTCGTACTGGCCGCTCTCGTACGCCAGCTCCGCGGCGGTGAGGCGCACGTGATCGCCGAAGGTGCCCGTGGCGATCCCGGCGAGCGGCCGGAGCGCCTCGAGCGCTTGCGACGCGCGGGTGCTGTCCCCCTGCAGGACGGCGAGTGCCTCCATGTACTGTGCGTAGGGGGCGTACACGCCCCCGCCCGCCCGCACGCCGGCGAACGCGGTGGTCGCGGCGGCGAAGTCGCCGGTCTGATAGGCGGCAAGCCCGGCGACGAGGGTGGTCAGCGCGCGGTCCCCCCCTGCCCCTCCTGTCGCGGGGCCGGTGCTCAGCTCGCGCACGCGCGCGTACTCGCCGTGACGGTAGGCGTCGAGCATGAGCTGCGACTGGATGATCCCGCCGTATCGCTCGGTGCCGGGGGTGGCGGCGAGGGTCCCGGCGGTGGTGCGGAACGCGTCGCTCATCCCGAGCCGGTAGTAGCACTCGGCCAGCAGGAAGAGCACGTCCCCGCGCGCACGCGCCGTGGCCGCGCTGTCGGCGGCGCTCGACTGGGCGAGGAGGGTGCGCAGCCACTCCAGACGGCTCAGCGCCGCGAGCGGCTGGTCCGCGGCGAGCTCGAAGAGCGCCGAGCGAAGCTCCGCGTCCACGCCGCGCGCCTGGTCCGCGGCCGGGGTCACGACGCGCGCGCGCGCGCTGTCCGCCGGCTGCTGCGCGGGGAGCCGCGCGGCGGCGAGGGCCGCCACGGCCACCAGCACGCGGGGGGTCGCCATCGATGCCACGGTCAGAACGGGGTGGTCCCTTGGCTCGTCCAGGTGCTGGCGATCACCTGGCCGTTGCGGATCGTGAACTGGACGTACGTCACGGTCTCGCGCTGCGCGTTCACGTTCACCCCTTGCACCACCGACGTCCCGCCGAGCGTCACGCGCACGCTCACCGTGTGCGTGGTGGGGAGCACCTCGGACCGGTAGAGCTGGTCCACGGCGCCCTGGTCGAGCGCCTGCGCGGCGGTGGGCGTGTAGCTGTGGCTCGCGGCGGGGGCGTTGTCGACCTGCAGCTCGACGCCGCCGAGCCCGCCGGCCTGCGCCGAGTCCGCGCGGAAGAGGATGACGAGCACGGCCCCGGTGCGGCGCCGCCCCCCGGCGCCCCCCCCGCCCCAGCGGGCG
>JADGGM010000751.1 GCA_019689955.1 Gemmatimonadaceae bacterium | reverse complement strand
CGCTGATCCCGGCCCAGCCGAGCGGCACCGCGACCCCCCCGTGCCCCGCGGACGGATCGTACTCGGTGCGCACGCTCATCGCCTGGGACCCGAACGACCTGCAACGCGTCGTGCGCATCATGGCCGATGGCGGGAGCTCGAGCGCGAACCCCACGGGCCCCGACGTGATGGCGCACCTCCCGGTCGGGCTGTCGTCCGCGAGCGCGCACCCCGATACGTCGGCCGGCGGGCCCGCGCTCGTCTACCCGGGCTTCCTCGGCGAGTACTTCGTGCGCAATGAGGGGCTGTGGTTCGCGGTGAGCGGGAAGCAGTCGAACGCGCTCCTCGCCCACGGCGGCGCGTGCACCGCCGACACGATGGCGGTCGACTGGGCCCACTTCACGTGCGAGCGCGCGACGATCCAGTTCTCCTTCTCGATGCACGTGGTGCCGGCGCACATCCTCTTCCTCGGTAGCTACACCGGCCCCGAGCGCCCGCCGCACGACCTCGCGATGAGCACCACCACGATCGCCGGCGTGCACCTCACCTTCGGCGCGTGGGCCCCTCCGCCCCCGCCGGACAGCGACAGCACGTTCGTGATCGATACGACGATCACCGACACCACGAGCACGGGCGAGCTGCGCGCCTCCGTCTTCGCGGCGCCGGACACCACGACTCCGGGCGAGGTGCTCACCGTCTTCACCGTGAGCAACCCGAACGCGAGGAGCGTGACGCTCACGTTCCCGAGCGGGCAGACGTACGACATCTCCGCGTACGACGCGGCGGGGACGCTCGTGTGGAGCTCGTCGATGGGGGTCCTGTTCACGCAAGGGTCGCAGACGGTGACGCTCCCGGCCTACGGGGCGCTCGTCTACTCGGCGCACTGGCCCGCCGCAGGGAAGCACGGCACCTTCACCATCGTCGGCCGGCTGATGAGCAGCAACCACCCGCTCCAGGCGAGCACCTCGCTCCACCTGCCGTAGCCACCCGCCGCGCCCGTCCGGCGCCTCCCGCCACCGAAGTC
>JADGGM010000096.1 GCA_019689955.1 Gemmatimonadaceae bacterium | reverse complement strand
CGTTGTCCTCCGTGCGCTCCGGGAAGACGTCGCGGCTCCTGGTGTACGTGAGCCGGACGTCCGCGTACGTGGCGCCGGCCCCGCGCGCCGCGGCGGGGCCGCGCGCGGCGAGCTCCTTCAGGCGCGGGTCCTCGATGGGGGGAACCGGCTCCCACGTGCGGCCGAGCTGCACGAGGAGGGGGCGGGGCACCGCGGCCGCGGCGGCCACGGTGGCACCCGTCTTCAAGAAATCACGTCGGGTGAATGTCATGCGATCAGGGGATGTCGTCCGGATCGTTCACGACCACGATCGTGCCGGTCGTGCCGAAGAGCGTGCTGTGATAGATGTAGACGCCGGGGACGGGGAAGCTGCGCGCGCGCACGGCGCTCAGCCCGGTCTCATCGGCGGGGTCGCGCGCCCAGGCGTCGATGTTCCCCGTTCCGCAGAAGTACGGGAAGAACACGCAGTCGCGATCGTCCTGCCCCACGTTGGCCGGATCGTCGAGCGTGACGTCCGTCGGTGCGCTGGTGGTGTTCTGGAAGAACACGATCGCGCCGCGGCCGACGGTGATCGAGTCGGGATCGAAGCCGTTCACTACCTGTCCGCTACCATTCTGCCGCGGCACGATCTGGATGATGATGCCCCCCGTCGGGTAGCCGACGGTGAGCTCCAGTGTGTCCGACTTCGTGACGCCGTACGCCGTGGCGGTCGCGGTCATGCGCACGTGCCCCGGACGCACCGGGCGCACGAGCCCCGTGCCTCGGTCGACGGTCGCGACGTTCTTGTCCAGCGAGGTGTAGTAGACCGCGAGCCCGACGATCGGCGTGCTGTCGCTCGCCGTCGCCCGTGCCGTGAGGGTCTTGTATTCGTTCATCGCCATCTTCGCGCTCTCCCCGGCGCCGGTGTCGGGCTGGATCGACAGCGCGGCCAGCACCGGCGGGGATGCGGTATTGGTGACGTTGATGAGCACCGTGTCGGCGTGCCGGAGGTTCCCCACGGTGAGCGTCGCCACGACCGGGATGTTCGTCCCGGTGCGGAGCACACGCACCAGCCCATCGGCGGTCACGTTCGCGCGGTCCAGATCGAGCGACGTGAAGGTGGGCGCGGGGAGGCCGGTGATCGGGGTACCGTCCAGCGTGCGCGGCGTCGCGGTGAGGCGGATGGTGTCGTAGGGCGCGACGGTGGACATCGTCAGGGCGTGGTAGTTCAACGTGAGCGCCCAGTACATCTGCGAGGTGTCGGTCGACGGCGGCGGGGCGACGGTGACGTCGTCGGCGCAGCCGAGCGCGAGGAGCACGGCGGCGGCTGCCGCCCACGCGCTCCCGCGACGCACGCGGGGGATCATCGAGCTGAAGGTGACGGAGAGGGACATGCGCTCACGCTCCTCGGCTGCGGCACCCGGTGAAGAGCGGATTGCTCACCCGCTCGTCGCCTGGGATCGGCGCGGTCACATCGGTACCGTAGGTGTTGTACGCCCCGGGGTAGGTCCCAGCGGGGTAGACGTCCTGCTGCTGGCGCCCGTACTCGCGCACGAGCCGGCGCAGGTCTCCTTGCCGATGGCCGGTGAGGAAGAGCCAGAACGCGCGCTCGCGGAAGAGCAGATCGACGCGCGCCTCCTGGGTCCCGGGGTCCGTGAGCGGGCCGAGGTGCGCGACGCCCCCCGTGCCGGCCACCCAGAGGGTGTCGTAGCGGTAGGTCGTGTCGACCTGCGGTGTGCCGCCGACGTCAGTCGTGTCCACGTGATCCACGGTCGTGTCGACGCGCGTGAAGGTGCCGTTGGTGCGGAGCGCGTTGAGCGTGGTGAGCCAGTCGCCGGCCATGGCGCCATTGAGCTGCGCTTCGGCCTCGATAAGCCGCGCCTCCACCCCGCTGGCCAGCGTGATCGTGCCGCTCCCATCCTTCGGGTACATGGTCGGCCGGGTCTGCGCGAGCCCATACCGGTTCGTGCCGTTGGATGTCCACGCCACACGAGGATCATGGTTCGAGAGGAACGGGAGCCCATTCACCCCCTCGGTGTCCACCATCGTCAGCGGGAAGCCCAAGCTCGTG
This sequence comes from Gemmatimonadaceae bacterium, assembly GCA_019689955.1. Lineage (GTDB taxonomy): Bacteria > Gemmatimonadota > Gemmatimonadetes > Gemmatimonadales > Gemmatimonadaceae > JADGGM01. The sequence continues at coordinate 6,464 of JADGGM010000096.1, read as the reverse complement.
CCCCCGAAGTCCGTGTAGGCGAAGCTCTTGTTGAGGAAGTTGTTGATCGCGCCGGGGCTCGTCGTCGCGCTGTAGAACACCGTGTACCGGAAGTCATCCGGGACGTCGGCGACGGCGGCGGCGGCCTCGGCGTACCGGCCGAGGGCGAGGAGTGCACGCGCTTTCCCGACGCGGGCGAGATTCAGGATGGCCACGCTGTCGGCCGAGAGCGCGAGCGCCGAGTCGAAGAGCGCGACGGCGTGCTCGTAGACTTCCGCCGTGGTCGATCCCGGCGCGTACGTGAAATCCCCGCCAAAGTCGAGCGTGCTCAGGGGAATGCCCGAGCAGAAGAAATCAGCGAGGAAAATCTCCTCGTACGCCTGCACGGCATCGAGGTGGCCGACGAGGGCGGCCGAGCTGTCGGGCAGATACGCCCGGAGCGCGCCCCGCGCTTCGCTCGCCTGACCGCGTGCCTTCTGCAGCGCTCCATACACCGCCCGCACCGGCCCTGCGGTCTGGTCGTCGCCGGTCCCCGGATCTTCGAGGAGGAATCGGCTGTCGACGAGCATGGGGTCGCTCGTCGCACCGATCTGCCCCAGCTCTCCCCAGCGCAGCTCATCGGTGAACAAGCCGGTGACCGGGACGAACGAGTTGCCGCCCATCGCGTCGGCGCCGCCGAAGGAGGTCCGGAACTGCTGGAGCGCGCCGCGGTACGCGGCGAGCGCGCCCGCCGGCGTGTGCGTCTGCGCGGGATCAGGGACATCGGGAGGGAGCTGCTGCGTTCCCAGTAGATTGTCTGGCGAGCATCCCGCGAGCGTCCCGGCGAGCAGCGGAATGGCCAACATGAGCGATCTCGTGGTCGGCATGGCGGCGTTCCCGTTCAGTACGTGGCCCGGAGCGTGAGCAGCCACGTGCGCGGCTGTGGCAGCACTCCGACGTCCGCGACGGCGTTCCCGGTCGCAAACGCGTTCACGTTCGGATCCTTCCCCTTGTAGTTGGTCCAGAGCCCCACGTTCGTCCCCTGCAGCGCGATCGAGAGCGACTGGGTCCCGAACCGCTTCGCGAGCCGCGGCGAGGCGTTGAACGCGATCGACACACTGTTGAGCCGCAGCGTGTTCACCGTCTGCAGGAGGCCGTAGTCGGTCTGCTGCATGACCGCCACCGCCGCCTGCTCGGCGAACGACGACGACGGATCGCTCAGCCCCGGGGAGAAGATCCTGGCGCTGGAGGCGTCCATGATCGCCTGGTTCAGCTGGGTGAGCCCGTCCTGGTAGGAGAGGCCGGCGCTCACGGTGAGCGCGCCGCGGAAGAGGGAGAGCGTGGAGAAGGCGCCCATCTCGTAGTTCGGCTCGCTCGCCCCCATGTAGACCATGGTATCGCCGAGCTGCACCTCCGAGCGGTCGATCACCCCGTTGCCGTCCGCGTCGGCGTAGCCCAGGATCGGCTTGGCCCAGCGCCCGAAGAGCGGGTACCCCTGCACCACGCGCGCGTCGGGCGCCCCGAACGGGAGCACCCCCGCGCCGAGCTCGGTCACCAGGTTGTGATTGCGGCTCAGGTTGACCGTGACGCTCCACGAGACGGGATCGCTGCGGAGGAGCTGCGTCGTCACGCTCGCCTCGAACCCCGTGTTCCGGATCGATCCGATGTTGCGGAGCATGTGGACGTTCAGACCGTACACCGATGGCGCGACGGGGACCGACACCAGGGCGTCGTAGCGCATCTTCCGGTAGCCGGTGATGCCGATGGACAGCCGGTCGTGGAGCAGGTCGGCATCGAAGCCCCCTTCCCATTCGGTGGAGCGTTCGGGGCGGAGCTGCGAGTTGCCGATCGTCGAGACCTGCGTGGCATCCTGGAAGCCGCCGCCGAGGTCAGGGTGCGAGCTGGTGTAGAGCCGCAGCTTGTCCGATGGACCCGGCCACACGCCGGCGCGGCCGTACGCCGCGCGTATGCGGAACACGTCGAAGATGTTCTTGAACGGGAAGAACGGCTCCTCGGAGATGAGCCAGGAGCCGCCGAGCTTGGGGAAGGTCGGCAGGTGCACGTTCTCCCCGAACGTGGAGCTCCCGTCGAGCCGAAGCCCGGTGGAGATGGTGAAGCGCCGGTGCGTGAACGACGGCTCCACGTACCACCCGAAGCTCGTCACGTCGCTCGCGGTCTGTGACACGAAACGGATCTCCCCCGCGCCATTGAGCGAGCTCGTTCCGGGCGCCAGGTCGGTGACGCCGGTGACGAGCGTCCCGGTCGACGTCTTGACGTAGTTCGCGCCGGTCGCGACCTGGAGGCGAAAGCCGAGCGGGAGCGGGGCGGTGGCGGTGGCCCGGAGGTTCACGGTGCTCATCACGGAGCTCCCGGTCCCGACGGTGAGCGCGCCCGTGCTGTCGTTCACCTTCAGGAGCATGCCGCGGGGGAGGAGGCTTTCGTCCTTCCGGCTGATGACGTTGATCCCAGCGTCGGCGCTCGTGGTGAGCCAGGATTTCGGGCGCCAGTTGATGCTCGCGGCGTTGGTAAAGTTCGTCGCGTCATCCGTGACCCGGCTGTAGAAATCGGGGAGCAGCTCCGACACGGTGAAGAAGCTGTTCCCGATCGCCCGCCAGTACGTTCCGGTGGCCGGGTCGATGTACGTGCTCATGAGGGTGCTGATCTGCGTCTCGAGCGTGGAGTGCTGCTGCGACTCGCGCGTGATCGTCGTGGAGATATTGGCGTCGGCGCGGTCGCCGAGTCTGGCCATGAGCGAGCCGGTGCCGCTCCACCGGGAGAGCTGTTGTGGGCGCCGCATCCAGCTCGGCGGCGCGGCGCCCCCGTGCTCCGCCGCGAAGCGCTCCCCCTCGACGCCGGGGAGCCGGACGATCCCGGTCTCGTCGGCGTAGCTCCCGGTGAGGGAGTACGTGAGCGCGCTCGTCCCGCCGGAGACGCCGAGCGACACGCTCGTGTTCTGCCCGTGCCCGAGCACCGTGTACCGGTCGTCGTTGAGCGCCTGGAAGCGCACCACGCTGTCGGTCTGGCAGCTGAGATTTGTGAGCGGGCAGAGCAGCGTGTGCCCGTAGTAGTCACGCCCCCAGCGGTAGACGCCGGTCGGGTACGCGCCGGGCATGAACGACCGCCCGCGCGAGGCGCTCGCGGTCCAGCGCGGGGGCCCCGCGCGCCCTTTCTTGGTGGTGATGACGATGACGCCGTTCGCGGCGTCGGGCCCGTAGAGCGTCGCCGCGCTCGGCCCCTTCATCACCTCGATCGTCGCGATGCTGTTCGGGTCGAGCTGGTCGAGCGGCGAGGGCGCGGCGAAGGCGCCGAGGCCGGATCTCACGGTGCCGCCCGAGTAGCGGGCCGACGCGAGGTTGGCGCTCTGCGAGTCCGACTGCGCGGCGTAGATGCGAATCCCGTCGACGATCACGATGGGATCGTTGGACCGGAGCACGCTGCTCGCCCCGCGCAAGCGCAGCCGGCTGGGATCGCCCGGCGCGCCGCTTGTGTGCTGCACGACGAGCCCGGGGACGCGCCCTTCGAGCAGATCGGTGACGCTCGAGATGGGCTGCGTGGCGACGATCGAGTCGACGTCGATGATCGTGACATCGTTCGCCAGCTCGTAGCGCCGCTTGGGGCCCGTGGCGGTGGTGACCACGTCCTGGAGCCGCGTCATCCCCATGCGGAGCGCGACGTCGACGCGCACGTAGCCGCTGTCGGGGACGACGATCTGCCGATCGGCGGGGGCGTAGCCGAGGAAGCGCACCGTGAGGATGTGGATCCCCGACGGCACCTCGCGCAGCAACGCGTATCCCTCGTCGTTGGTCGTCGCAGCGAGCCGCGTCCCGCGCACCCCGAGCACGGCGCCCTTGATCGGCTGCGCGGTCGTGGTGTCGACGATGTGGACGAGCACTGCGGCGTGCCCGGCCGTGTCGGGCTCCACCGCGGAGCGCTGGCGCGCGGCGTCCTTCACGAGCATCAGGTCGCCGCCGGCCGATTCCTGGAGCACGACACCGGTGCCCTCGAGGATGCCGGCGAGCGCCTTGCGCGCCGGCACGCGTTCGACGGTGATCGTCACGCGCTTGCTGGCGGGGATGACGCGGTCCGTGTAGTTGAGCCGCAGGTTCGCTTGCGCCTCGATCGCGTGCAGCGCGTCGACCAGCGGGACGTCGTGGAGGCGGAGCGTCACGAGGCGATCGAGCGGCGTCGTGTCGCGCGCGCGGGCGCTCGTGGCCGCCCCCGCGGCGGGGTGGTCGGCGCGGCTCGCCGGTGGTGCCGCCGATGCGGGCGGCTGTTGCGCGCGGAGCGTGAATGCGCACCCACAGACGAGCGCGCAGACCCATCCGACCACACCTGTCATGGCGTGTCCCTCACTGCGTGAACGTGACATGGACGCTTCAGGAGTCGTGGCGGTGGTGCACGGCGGCATCGTGCCGTGCCCAGGCGTACGAGGTAGACCGCACGAGATGCCGGAAACCACCAAAGCCCGCACGGCGCTGATCGTCGCTCAGTCGGCGCCGAGGGTCACGGTGTCGCCGTGCTGGGCGTAGTGCACGCCGACGATCGTGGCCAGGAGCTGCATGGCCTGCTCGGGCGAGCGGCTCGCGTCGAAGAAGGCGGTGACGTGTGCGCGGGCGAGCGAGGTGTCCGCGAACACGATGCGCACGCGGTACCAGCGCTCGAGGTCGCGCGCGACGAGGCGCGCCGGGGCAAGCTCGTAGGTGAGGCGGCCGTCCATCCATCCGGTGTACCGCGTGAGGTCCACGTGGTGGGTGATCGTCGCGGCCTCCCCCGGGCGCTGCTCCCCGAGGTCTCCGGGGTCGAGGGGGACGCCGGTGCCCTCGGGCGCGTCGCCGGTGCGCAGCAGCACGCGCCCGTGGTCCACGACGACCTGCGCGGCCGAGTCTTCCGCGTATGCACGCACGGTGAACGCGGTGCCCACCGCCTGCGCGGCCGCGCCCCCGGCGTACACGATGAACGGGTGTCGGCGGTCGTGGGCGACGGCGAAATGGGCGATCCCCTCCAGGTGCACGGTGCGCGCGCGGGCGAAGCGGCGCGCGTCGATGCGGATCGCGCTCTCCGCGCCCAGCACCACCCTCGAGCCGTCGGGGAGCTCCACGCTCCGCCGCTCGCCCCGCCCGGCGGCGTACGTACGGATGTCGGGCGCGCGCGCCCAGTCGAAGAGGTCGACGCGCCCGCTCCACTGCAGCGCCCCCGCGGCGAGGAGCGCGGCGGCCGCGATCATCGCGCTCCACGCCGCGCGGCGCGCCGGGGTGCGGTGCCCGCGTCCCACGTGCAGGCGCCGGGCGCTGCCCGCGGTGTGCAGGGGCGTGCGCCGGCCGGGTATCGTGCGCTCCGTCGCGGCGATCTGCCGCTTGAGCTGCTCCCACGCCGCTTCGCGCTGATACACGGTACGCACCGCGCGCGAGGCCGCGGTGATGCGCAGGAGCCCACGCCGCAGCCGCTCGCGCTCCGCGCTCTCCGCGGACCACGCCTCCACGCGCCGCGTCTCCGCGACGGGGAGGTCGTTCGCGCAGTAGCGGGCGAGCGTGCTCCACATCGCGTCGTCGTCCGCGGCGCGCATCGCGGGGGCGCGCGCGAAGGTGCGCGCGAGCCGGCGCCGCAGCGCCGCGATGATCCCGGACCGCCGTTGCGCGCTCACTGGATCACATCCTCGAGCCGGCTCCACAGGATGCGGAGCGCTCGCGCCAACTGGTTCTCCACCGTCTTTATCGACACGCCCATCACGCGGGCGATCTCGGCGTAGCTCATCTCGTGTTGGTAATAGAGGATGTACGTCTGCTGCGCGCGCCGTGGAAGCAGCTCGATCGCCTGCTTCACGCGCGCTGTCAGCTCCTCCGTGTACAGCCGGTCCTCCACGTCGTCGACGACCTGCGCGCGGGTATCCTCGAGGTCCAGCGGGTTCGTCTCCACGTACCGCGCCTCGCGCCGCGCGCGGCCGAGGTGGTTGACCGAGGTGTTGCGGACCGCCGTGTAGAGGTAGTTCCGCACCGAGCCGCGCACGCGGATCCGGTCGCGGAGGGTCCACAGCTTCAGGAACGTCTCGCCGACGACATCCTCCGCCTCCGAGGCGGAACGGACGATGGTCTGCGCGAAGGCGCAGAGCGGCGCGTACATGGCCTGGAAGAGTCGCTCCAACGCCGCCGTGTCGCCCGCGCTGAGGCGCTCCATCCAGCGGCGCAGGTCACCCTCCGTCGGGTGCGTGTCCGGCGCGTCGATGCTCGAGCTCTCCCAGAGGCCGTGCGATTGCCGCATCGATCGATGAAGGCTCGTCGGTTGGCGTGTGCTCGCGGCGGTGCGGGCGGGGTCGGCGATTCGGGTCTCCGCATGCGCCGCGACCCGGAGATCGGGGCGCGCACGGTGGCCCGGTGGCGGATCGGAATTGCGAGTCGTGCGGAACCAGGGAGGGAACGGCTCTCCCTGTATAGGTTGACCGCATCACATCTCGCAATCCCCCAAACGCCGCGACGTGAAAATTTCAGCCGACGGCGGGCGGGAGGCGGGGG
>JADGGM010000095.1 GCA_019689955.1 Gemmatimonadaceae bacterium | reverse complement strand
GTCGCGCACCACGCGCGCGGGGAGCGTCGTGCGCTCCTTGTCCTCCACGATCGCGGCGACGGCGCCGCTCTGCGCGGCCTGCGGGAGGTACTGGTGCCCGTCGCGCGCCGAGCCGCGCACGGCGATGAAGAGCGCGCCCGGCTGCACCGTGCGGCTGTCGTCGGTGATGTCCGCGGCGCGCTCGGGGAGCGCCCCCACGGTCTCCACCAACAGGTCGGCCGCGCGCAGCGCCGCGGCCACGTGCTCGAGCTCGAAGCCGATCATGGTGCGCTCACCAGTCGGACGGTGGACCCGGCGCGCGCGGCGGTGCCGGCCGCGGGGGCGGTGCGCGCGGCCTCCCCGCCGTCCCACCCGGCGAGCGCGACGTGAAAGCCGGCGCGGTGGAGCGCGCGCACCGCCGCGCGCATGGGGAGCCCGTGCACGTCGGGGACGGTGCGCATCGCCGGACCCGGCGGGTCCGCGGGGGCGCGGTCCGTGAGCGAGAGGACGACGGGGGGGAGCGCGCTGTCGGTCGGCTCGCTGTCGTGCGCCAGGGCGATCTGCGCGGCGGCGGAATCGACCACCTTGGCGAGCGACTCGCTCGCCGCGAGCGCGCGCCGGTCGAGCGTCGCGTCCCGCGCCGCGATCGCGGCCTGGAGGACGATCTTCGAGACCGGCGCCGCGGCCTCGCCGCCATAGATCTCCGTCTTCGGGTGGTCGAGCTTCACGAAGATCACGTACTGCGGCTGCTCCGCCGGGAAGAGCCCCACGAACGACGCGGTGTACGCCCCCGCCTCGTAGCGCCGCCCTCCGCCGACCCGCCGCGCGGTGCCGCTCTTCCCCGCGAGGGTGAAGTTCACGAGCGCGGCTTCCTTCCCCGTCCCCTCGGCCACGACGCCGACCATCATGCGCCGCACCGTCGCCGCCACGGCCGGCGTCATCACCCGGCGCACCACGCGCCGCTCGTGCCGGTACAGCACCGCCCCATCGGGGGCGCGAATCTCCTTCACGATCGCCGGCTGGAGCAGCTCGCCCCCGTTCGCGATCGCCGCGTACGCGGCCGCGAGCTGGAGCGGGGTGACGGCGATCTCGTACCCCATGGCGAGCGATGCGGGCGACTGCCGCGACCACTCGCTCGGCGGGCGCAGCGTCCCCGAGGCCTCCGCCGGGAACGGGACCCCCGTCGCCATCCCGAAGCCCAGGTCGCGCAGCGTCTCGTACTCCTCGCGCGGCGTGAGGCGCGAGACGAACTTCACGATCCCGATGTTGCTCGACCACCGGAGCACCTCGGCGAGCGACAGCTCGCGCGCGCGGTGCAGGTCGTGGATCGTGCGCCCCTCCACCGTGTACACGCCGTTCTCCGTGTTCACCCGGTCCTCGGGGCGCGCGCGGTGGTGCATGAGGAGCGACGCGGCGAAGAGCGGCTTGAGCGTGGAGCCCGGCTCGAACGGCTCGCTCACCACCGGGCTCCCGAACGATGGCCCATCCACCCGCTCGCTCGCCATCGCGCGGATCTCTCCCGTCGCCGGGTCGAGGATGACGATGTCCCCCCCCGTCGCCTGCATCCGGTCGATGGCGTCGGCCAGGGCGCGGTGCGAGATCTCCTGCAGCTCCTGGTTGATCGTGAGCACCACGCCGTCACCGGGGACGGGGGCGACGTCGACGTCCTCCGGCGACTCGAAGCGTCGGCCGCGCGAGTCGCGCGCCTCCGTGCTCCGCCCCGTCCGCCCCCGCAGGAGCGAGTCGAGCGTCAGCTCGAGCCCGCCGACCGCGTTCCCCTTCGCATCGACCCACCCGACTACGCGCCGCGTGGCCTCGCGCTGGGTGTACACCCGGTCGACCACGGGCTCGGTGTACACGCCGCGCATCGCCGTCACCGCGGCGGCATCGCCGGGGAGGTAGCTCCCCGGGAGCACGACCCAGGCGCGGCCGGTGTCGGTGGCGCGGGCGATCCAGCTCCGCGCGAGCCCGAGCCGGCCGAGGGCGCGCGCGAGGGCGGCGCGATCCTTCACCTCGCGGGGCGCGACGCTCAAGCGGACCATCTCCCGGCTCACGGCCAGAGGGACCCCGCGCACGTCGTAGATGTTCCCGCGCAGCGCCGGCAGCTCGGCCGTGGCGAAGTGCTGCCGCTGAGCGCGCGCCACCCATTGGCGGTTCTGCCAGAGCTGCACCTCCGCCGCGCGCGCGATGAGCGCCACGGCGAAGAGCACGAGCGAGATGTGGATGAGAACGATGCGGCTCTGGCGAAGCATTTACGGCGCCGGGATGATTCTCGGAATGATGACCACCTGCGTGTCGCTCGGAATGTGCATCCCCAGACGGCGCTCGGCGATCGGGACGAGCATGCTGCGGCTGGAGAGGGTCCGGATGTCGCTCTCGAGCTGTGCGCGCTCCGCCTGGAGCTGGAGGCGCTGCTGCTCCAGCGCGCGCACCTCCCGCGCCTGGGCGATCCCCGCAGCCCTCCGCCAGATGACGCCTGCCCCGATCAGAACGAAACCGAGGAGGGCGAGCGCCACCCAGGCGCGGCCGCGGCGGCGCCCTACGCGGCGCGGCGCCATGCGCGGAGCCGCGCGCTGCGGGCGCGCGGGTTGGCGGCGGTCTCCTCGGGGCCGGGGGTCACGGCCCGGCGGGTGAGCGTCTCCCCCAGCGCGCGCCCCCTGCACGTGCACACGGGCTGGCGCGGGGGGCAGATGCACGCGGTGCTCCACTCGCGGAACGCGTGCTTGACCAACCGGTCCTCCCCGGAATGGTACGCGATCACGACTATCACCCCGCCCGGCACGAGCCGGTCGCGCAGCGCCGGCAGCGCGCGCTCGAGGGCGGAGAGCTCGTCGTTCACCGCGATCCGGACAGCCTGGAAGAGGCGCGCGAAGTCGGCGGGGCCGGTGCGAGGGCCGAGGGCGCCGCGGATGGCGCCCACGAGATCGTCGCTCGTCGCGAAGGGGCGCGTCTCGCGCCGGCGCGCGATCTCGCGCGCCAGGCGGCCGGCGCGCGGCTCGTCACCGTACTCGCGGAAGATGCGCGTGAGCTCGTGGGGGGAGGCGGTGTTGAGGAGCGTCGCGGCGTCGATCGCCCCGGGCGCCGCGCCCTCCATGCGCATGTCGAGCGGCGCGCCCTCGCGGAAGGAGAAGCCGCGCTCCGGCGCGTCGAGCTGGTGCGAGGAGACGCCGAGGTCGAGGAGCACGCCGTCGAACCGCGCCCCGGCGAGCGATGCGATCTCATCCACGGCGGCGAAGTTCCCGCGCAGGGGGCGAAAGCGCCCCGCGCGCACGTACTCGTCGAGCCGCGCCGACGCGGCGGCGATCGCCTCCGGGTCGCGGTCGAGCGCGGTCACCGTCGCGCCCTGCTGGAGCAGCGCCGATGCGTGACCGCCGCCGCCGAGCGTTCCATCGAGCACGTCATGGGCGCCATGGAGGAAAGTGAGGACTTCGGCCACGAGCACCGGCGTGTGGTACGCGGTGCCCCACGCGGAGCCGGGAGGGTGCGGGGGAAGCATTCTAGCCGAACCGGGAGCAGTGAGTCAAGCGCAACCCGCGCGCGGCGCGCGCGCCTTGCTTGCACTCTCGACCGCGCGGCGCCCGCGCCCCGCGCACGTGCGCGAAACATAGCAGCCCTCGGGCCGCGGCGCTGGGCTGCGGGGCACAACGCACGAGCGCCCGCCACGGATCGGGCGGGCGCTCGTGCGGGTCCCTGCGAGACCGGCTACTTCGTGCTCTTACAGAATCGCTTGAGCTGCGACTCGACCGCCGGCGTGTATTGCGACAGCACGCCGAGGATCTGCTGCGCCGTCTGCGGATCGGTGCGCCCCCCCGCGGCGACGTTCACCTGCGCCGTGGCGAAGGCATCCTGCGCGGTCTGAGCGAGCTCGCACTGCTTCGCGGTCTGGTTCTGCCGCACGGCGATGTCCCCGACCTTGAAGGCCGCCACGCCCAGCACGAACTTCCCGGCCGGCGTCGGGGAGATCGAGTCGGCGTAGGCGAGGATCGAGATGGCGTGCTGGTACGGCTCGATCTGCGGCGGCTTGATCGAGTCGGCCGCCTTGTACGCCTTGCTCCCGAGGGCGAGGACGAACTGCCCGATCGTCGCCGAGTCGCCGCCGTTGGCGAGCGCCCCGCGCAGCGCGGCCACCGCGCTGTCGGGCTGGTTCAGGTCGACCTCCGCCTGCGCCTTGCGCAGATACGCGTCGCCGAGCTTCGGGTTGAGCTGGATCGCCTTGTCGGCCGAGGCCACCGCCTGCTGGGTCTGCCCCGCGACCCGTTGCATCTGCGAGTTCAACGACCAGAGGCTCGCGTTGTTCGGGAACTTCGCCACGCCGCGCGCGGTCGTCTCGGCCGCTTTCTGCGGCTGGCTGTCGAGCGCGTAGAGCGCCGCCTGCCGCAGGAAGAAGCTCGTGTCGGCCGCCGAGGTGTCGACGCGGGTCATCTGCTCGCCCACCTCGGTCGCCATGTGATAGTCCTTCGTCGCCTGCAGGATGAGCCAGTACAGGTGGATCAACGACGGGTCGCCCGGGTTGTCCTGGACCGCCTGCTGGATGATCGGCTTGGCGCGCGCCGCCTGCCCGCTGGCCGCGATCTTCTCCGTCACGTCGGTCACGAGCTTCACGTTCTTCGGGTCCGCGGCGAGCATCGCGGCCCACGTGTCGACGGCCTTGTTGAGCGCGACCGTGTCCTTGGTCTGGTCGTACTTCGCCTTGTACGCGTCCGCCGCCAGCGCGAGCGCCGGCCGGTTGTGCGGATCGAGCTCGATCACCTTCGCCGTCACGGCGATGATCGAATCAGGTGGCGCCTTGGTGGCCAGGTACGCGTTGGCCAGGCACACTCGCCCGATCGTCGACTGCGGGTACGCCGCCACCGCCGCCTGCGCGGCCGCGATCGCCTCCTGCGGTTTCCCGTTGGCGATCGCCAGCTCGCACTGGCGCTCGTCGGGGAGCTGCTTGCGTGCCTCCTGCAGCTCCTTGGAGATCTGGTGCGCCAGATCCCCCATCTTCTTCCCCTCCACCGGCGGGAGGGGCTGCACCATCGTGTTGTCGCGCGTGAGCACCATCCGGGCATCGAGCTTGTACCCGTTGGCGCTCTTCGTCACCGTCCCCTCGAGGTACTCATCCGCCCGCAACTGCGTCGCGAGGAGCCGCGAGGTCGTGGGGTCCGGGGTGCTGTCGCAGCTGAACCCGGATTGCTCCAGGTTCAGGCACACGTATTTCTTCGGGATGACGAAGAGGTTCTTGAGGGGGATGTCGGAGGTGAGGCGGTCGATGATGGCTTCGGTCGCCTGCGGGCCGAGCCCCTTCTCGCTCCCCCGGAAGGGCGACACCATGAGCCGAGGGGTCCCCTCGGATGGGGCGACGGTTCGTTGCGCGGAAATCGAGGACGGGAGCAACGCCGCGCCCACCGCCATCAGGCTCCAGACGCTGTTCCTCGCCACACGTGTCGTGACCTTCACTGTGCGCTACCTCCGAGTGTTGTCTGATTATACCCCGGCAGCCCTGGTGCCGATCCCACCGTACGCGATGGGCGAAGAGGGACTCGAACCCCCGACATCCTGCGTGTAAGGCAGGCGCTCTAACCATCTGAGCTATTCGCCCGCGGGCCGAGCGCGGCCCAGGACACCTCATCAACTCGCGTGCCGCCCGCGGCCCGAGGCAGCAACGGGACGAGAACGTGAGCAGCGTTACTTGAGAATTGCGAGCGGGATCAACACACAATACCCGAGGACCAGAAGGATCGGCGCGATCGTCACGCCCCCCCGCAACAGGTCCACGTACCCCGCAGCGAGCGCGACGATGGCGAGCCCCCACCACAGCAAAGGGCGCGAACGCGACGACGATTCTGATTTTGACATAAGGTGGTAGTGTAGAGTACGTCAGCCCTGCATGTCAAGCGCGTGTCAAGGCGCGTATCACTTCTACTACGCATCAGCGCCGACTACCGCTCGCGCTCGCCGGTCCCGAGCAGCCACTCGAGGACGCTGTCCCGAGCGGCCCGCTCCGCCGCTTCGTCCGCCGCCAGCATCGCCGCCAGGGCCCGCCGCTGCCGCCGGCGCCGCATAATGTAGAGCGGGACGATGATCACCCCGATCACGCCGAACACGAGCGAGAGGTTCGCCAGCACGGCGAGCCCGCCGTAGCGGCGGAGGGTGCGCTCCCGCCACCGCGCCTCGAAGGCGCTCTCCGTGAGCCCGTAGGCCTGCCGGAGCGCGGTGTCCATCGAGCCGGTCGCCTTCCAGTACTTGAAGAACAGCGTGAGCCCCCGCTCCGGGTCGAGCGCGGCCATCTCCGCCACGACGCGGTAGGCGAGCGCGTAGGCCCCGGTGGCGCGCGAGGCGCCGGCGGAGAACCCCTGGTCGAGGGAGTCGAGTGAGGGGAGCCCGTGGAGCACGAGCCCGAGGCTCGCGCTGAGCACCTCGTCGCGCCCCCACTCCCCGGCGCTGTAGCTCGCGTACCCCTCGTCGAACCACCGCGGCGGGAGCGAACCCATCCACTCGTGCAGCGCCAGGTGCGCCAGCTCGTGCCGCAGCACCTGGAAGGGGTTCCCGGCGTCCGAGCCCGCCCGCGAGCCCTGCATCACGATCCGCTGCTCGTCGGGGATCGCGATCGCCGCCCCCCACTCGGGGGCCCCGGAGCCCACCCAATCGCGGAACCTCCGCGCGTCGGGGGCGACGGCGATGAGCGTGCGCTGCGTGGGGCGCGGGAGCCCCGGGAAGGTGTCGTTGGCGACGGCGCTGTCGAGGAGCGACCGGGCGAGCGGCACGTCGACGGGGTACGCCACGGCGGTGAACCGCCCCCGGTCGAGGCGCACCGGTGCCTCCGGTGCCTGGGCCCGGGCCGCGTCCGCGGCGAGGCACGCCGCGAGGCACCAGCCGGCCAGGCGCGCTACGAGGCACGGGAGGGGGTGCCTCCTTCCTCGATGTGCTTCAACATCTCGCCGCAGCGCTTCCCCCATGGATTGAACTTGTTCGCGGACAGGCCGTCGCGCCACGCCTGCAGCGCGTCGTCCTTCTTCCCGTCGAACCAGAGCGCGCGGCCCAGCTCGTAGTAGGCCTCGATGAGGTTCGGCCCCAGCGCCAGCGTCTTCCGGAAGAACGTCTGGGCGTCCTCGTACATCTCCCGTTCGGCGTACACCAGACCGAGGTAAAAGTGCGCGTACAGCGTCGCCTTGCGGTCGTTCTCCAACCGGATGGCCTTGGAGAGGTGCTCGATCGCCTCCCCGAAGATCCGCTTCTTGAGGCAGATGTAGCCAAGGTTGATCCGCGCCAGCGAGTTCGTGGGCTGGCGCATGAGCACTTTCTGGAAGTTGAGGAGCGCGTCGTCGTACTTCTCCTGGAGCATCTGGGCCCAGCCCAGCAGCGACTCGGTCTGGGGGTCGTTGGGGGAGAGCTCGAGCGCCTTGGTGAGCGCGCGCTCGGCCCCCTCGTAGTCGCCGAGGGAGATGAGGCTCCACCCCTTCTCGATGAACGTCGACGCCCCGATGTGGTCGGCCACCACCGGGCGCTCCCCGGTGAACGCGGGGGCGTTCGATGCCTTGCTCGCCGGCTGGAGCTGCTTCCACCGGTCGACGAGCTTCTTGATGTCCTCGCGCAGCGCGGTGAGCTGGGTGATCTCCTGCTCCACCTGCTTGTACAGCGCGATGATCTCGGCCTTGAGCGCGTCGCGATCCGCCCCGCCGTTCCCGGCGGCGGATCGCTCCAGGCGCGCCTCGATGTCGAGGTACCGCTCGCGCAGCGGCCCGGACTCGCCGTCAGGCATCCCCCTTCCCCCCTCCGCCGGCGTGACCGTCGCGCACGTCCTTCAGGGCGCGCTCCAGCACGAGCACCTCGGTGGCGGTGAGCAGCCGCTGCACCTCGAGGAAGATGAACAGCTTCCCCTCGCGCCGCACGAGCCCGCGCAGATACTCGGCCGAGAGCCCGCGGAAGAGCGGCGGCGGCGGCGCGATCTGCGCCTCAGGGAGCATCATGACCTCCTGCACCGCGTCTACCACCCCGCCGATCCAGTCGTCGCCGACGGCGAACACGATGATCCGCCCCCCGGTCTCGGGGCGCACCTCGCTCTCGGCGATGCTGAAGCGGCGCCGGAGGTCGATCACCGGGACCACGCGCCCCTGGTACTCGATCACGCCGTCCACCCAATCCGGGAGGTTGGGCACCGACGTGGGGCGAGTGTAGCGCAGCACGCGCTCGACCGCGAAGATGTCCGCCGCGAAGTAGTCGTCGGCGAGGCGGAAGGTGACGACTTGTTGGGCAGTACCGACGCTCATCCGTCCTCCCCGGTGGATACGCCAGCGCACGCCGCCACCAACCGGCGCGGCTCGACGATGGCGACGAGGTCCGTGCCGCGGCGCATCACGCCGAGCACTATGGTGTCCGCGGCATCGCCCGCGAGCGGGCGCCGCATCCGTGACAGATCCATCGTGATCACATCCTCGACATCTTCGACCGCGATCCCCACCCGTCGCTCCCCCGACCGCATGATCAGCACCACGCCGTGCATCCCCCCCGAGGGGAGGCCGAGCCGCCGCTCGGGCGCGTAGACCGGGAC